>CAYVAL010000172.1:0-2276 GCA_964449395.1 uncultured Gammaproteobacteria bacterium
TTTATAGAGATCATCCATATCTTTACCTTTTGAAAAATTACATGCATAACCTTCTAAGGGAATAAAAGCAGGTGTTGTGTCATCGGTATAAGCCGACACAGAAAATACTAAAGCGAAAAGAGATACAAAAAGTATCTTAATTGAGTTTATCATTAAACCTCTCCAAAAAAGATTCTTAATGACAAGCACTAAGAATCGTTAAAACAACTTAGGTACAAATTAAGAATGCTCCCCGTATCTTAAAAAATACTTAATACTTAGATGGAGACAATATGACGCTTATGTTAACTAGACAAATAAAAATTTGTGACAATTGTGTGACAAAAATTAATGTGATTTATTTTTAAATAGTATGCTTCTAAGGTAATTAAGAGAGCTGTTATTTTTCAAGGTGTATTGATCAATTTGGTCATATAAATTCTTAAGTCCTTCAGGGTCTTCAAATAGCTTAATCCTGGTAATCCCTTCTACGGAAGAATCTAAGTGTTTAATTATTTTTGCTGGATTTCCACCTACTACAACATTTGCTGGAACATCTTTAACAACAACACCTCCTGCAGCAACTATACTATTTTTTCCTATCGTCACTCCCTTACCTACTACTGCCCTATCGCCGATCCAGACATTCTCTTCAAGAGTAATGGGAGAAGTTTTTCCTACAGGAATAGCTCTATCATAAATACCGTGCCAGTCTGCAT
The DNA here is from genome assembly GCA_964449395.1 of uncultured Gammaproteobacteria bacterium. Classification (GTDB taxonomy): domain Bacteria; phylum Pseudomonadota; class Gammaproteobacteria; order Magnimaribacterales; family Magnimaribacteraceae; genus Magnimaribacter. Next base: position 699 of record CAYVAL010000172.1, read on the forward strand.
CAGAAACATAGGCACTATTTGCGAACATGCAACCATCTCCAATAGTTATCTTAGATGCCGAAGCTATCCTAACTCCAGGAGTGAGTAGACAATATTTTCCAATATCTATTTGACCTTCATGGTCTTCCAAACTCCATGTTGTCAGATGAATGTAATTATCAGGTGAAGCAACCATTGTGGGATAGTTACCAATTGAAATATTTCGTCCATAAACGTCGAAATATTTAGCACCCATTATGTTATGACCCTTGCCAAAATATTCAAATTGCGGAGCTAAAAAGTTATCTACATAGAAATCATTGTATTTTGCGAATAGCTTTTTTAGCCAATATGGTCTGTGATCTTTTCTAATATCTTGCCTCGGGTGTACATGATAAGATACGCGCCTTCTATGGAACAGCCTTTGGACTCAAAAAATACGTTTTTTTCTACAAGAGCGCTGAGTGAAGCGTCTAGCTTTATAAAATTGGCAGTTCCGATGTTTCTGACGCAATTAGCTTTACAGCTTATTCAAGTGAATTCAGTTGTTCAAAGTGGTAATTACTCTACGGATGTTCAGGCAGGAATCATGTTAGCTGGTAATTTATGGTTCCCTGTTATGGTTGGTATTGGGGGTGTTCTTTTCTTTGTTACACCTATGGTTGCTCAACTATACGGAGCTAGGAACATAAAAGATATTGGGCCACTTGCGAGACAGGCAATATGGTTGTCTTTACCGATTGTCGTATTTGGCATGTTCCTGCTTTCTCAAGCTGCGACGATTTTAACAGTTGCGAAAGTAGATCCATCTATCATCAAATATTCTGAAGAATATCTTAGTTACTTTATTTTTGCCTTACCAGCAATACTATTGAGTCAACCATTACGTTCATTATGTGAAGGTATAACAAAACCTCTTCCAATAACTTTATTGAATATTCTGATGCTTTTAATAGCTATAGTAGGGAATTATGCTTTTATCTACGGTAATTTTGGCTTTCCAGAAATGGGTGCAAAAGGAGCCGGCCTATCTGCGGTTATAGGAACTTGGACTACATTTATTTTGCTTATTATTTACTTAAAATATAAATCTGCTTTTGGTACTGAGCTTTTCTCCAGATTTGACTTGCCCAATTTTCACAAACTTAAAGAGATTCTTGTAGGGGGCGTACCTGTTGGGTTTGGTAACTTTATTGAACTAAGTATGTTTAGCGGTGCAGGTATAATTTTAGGAAGATTTGGTAGTGAAGTTATAGCCGCTAATGGAATTGCACTTACACTGGGCGGATTATTTTTTATGGTTCCCTTATCTATAGGAAATGCGGCAGCAGTTAGGGTCGGAAATAATGTTGGGGCAAATAATATGAAAGGAGCTAAATATAGCTCCTACTTTTCTTTAAGACTTGCAACTATTTGTGCTCTATTCATGAGTTTAGTAATTGTTTTCAATGCTGAATTTCTTGCGAGCCTTCTAAATGATAATCCTAAAGTAGTTTCTCTAGCTGTAACGCTACTCTTTTTTGCGGCTTTCTTTCAAGTTGCAGACGGACTAGCAATGGCTAGTATTGGAAGTATGAGGGGTTACAAAGATACTTTTGG
>CAYVAL010000173.1:0-2264 GCA_964449395.1 uncultured Gammaproteobacteria bacterium
AAAAAACAATACAATTTGACTAGTAAGAAAGAAAAGCAATAGATAACGTTTTCCAAAATAAATAGACAAGATACCGGCACACAATCCTATTAGTCCACCTAACCACATGCCAAAAGGTCTCATATATCCTATTTCTTCTCCAGACCAACCTAAGACCTTCATATAGAATTCGTTATAAATTACATCAAATATTCCATAAGCAAGGTTTGAAAAGAGCATAAAGATTATTGCTGCTAATGCATTTTTTGTTAAAAGACTCTGGCTTACACCTTTTACAAGATCAGCTATTGATAATCTATTTTTATAAAGCTCAGTATTTGAGCCAGCTTTAAAAGATAGTTCTTTTGAAAAAAGAGGAAAAAGGAAGGTTAAAGACATCATAATGATTAGAATTGAATAACCTAAATTAACCCCATAATTAAAGAAAATTGAGGTAGCTAAAGCCATACCTATACCTCTGCCTAGTGTCTTACTTCCCCACATGAAACCGTTAGCACTTCCTAATTGATCTTCTTTCAAACTATCTGCTGCCAGTGCATCTATTGCAATATCAGAAATTGCTACAAATGAATTATGTAAGGTCAGTAAAGTAATTAGTATAAAACTGACTTCATCTACTTCGATGATTGTTAAGGGTAACACGGCGATGATCATCGCTATCTGGCTAATTAAAATCCAAAATCTTCTTCTTCCAAATCTATTTAAAGTAAATGAATCAATTAAAGGGCCCAGGAATACCTTGAGAGTCCAAGGAATCATTGTGATAGAAAGCAATAATGAGATATCAGTAACAGAAGCTCCCATTGATACAAGATAGGTTGTTAGTGCAAAGAGCGTGCCACCAGAAAGGCCTTGTGATAAATAGACAGCGCTAAGACTTATAATATGCCAAGAACTGCCATCACTTAACAGACGAGATTTAATTAATTCCATTTATTTTTTTTAATTTAAAGCAAACGATTGTTTTATCAGGTCATAAGACCTTACTCGTGAAGAGAAGGGTTCACAAATTGTTATTATCTTTAATTCCTCAGGATTAACTTTATCCAATACAGGTTGAAGTTTCTGTCGCACCGTTTGGGAAGAACCTACAAAAGTCCTATTATCATTTGTTGCTAACAGATCTCCATTTACCGATTCTCTAGCCTCGTCTAAAGTAGGGAAAGATCCAAAGATACCCTTCTGAGAATTCTGTCTCCATGCCGCTGCGCTTAAAGAAAGCTCTTCTGCTTCTTTATCCGTATCAGCACATATAGAAAAAACACCTACACTAATTTTAGGTTCTTCAGAAAAAATAGAAGGTTGAAAATTGTCTCTGTAAACTTCTGCGAGATCAACACATGAAGGGTCTATGAAATATGCCAATGACATTGGAAGTCCAAAGTGAGCTGCATACTCAGCACCTTGTTGAGAAGAGACTAACAACCAGACTTCTGGGAGTTTCCCAAGTCCGGGTGTTACATTAACTGATTCAAAAGACTCTGTAGAAGAAACACTCCCTTCTAGAAAAGACTTGAGATCATTCATTTTGGTTGGAAAAAATTCTGGTCCAGTAGTCTTTGAGCCATAGGCAAGTGCTCCAGCTTGATAGGCATCGCTGCCAGGAGCTCTACCCAAACCAAGATCAATTCTGTTTGGAAACAAAGATTCTAAGAGGCGGAAGTTTTCTGCAACTTTATAAGGACTATAGTGCATTAACATAACCCCTCCAGAACCTATCCTGATTGATTGTGTCTGAGCGGCAAGACTCGGGATGAGTATTTCAGGAGAACAACCGGCAAAAGAAGTTGAACCATGATGTTCTGCTAACCAAAATCTAGTCAACCCTAAGGAATCGCAATATTTAGCCAGTTCTCGAGTTTCCTTTACAGCCTCATCAGCATTTGAATTAGAAAATATTGGAGACTGGTCAACTACGCTTATTTTCATGGCCCAATGGGTTTTCCATCGATAACTTGATCTAGGTATTCAGACATTCCGTAGCCTACGATTCCTTTATATGTGTATTCGGTCATTCCTTCAGTTATTCGGGTAACAAGACTATCTCCTTCAGGAGTATTTCTTCTATTTCGTAAGGGTATCAAGGAAAGTACTTTACCCTTAACTTCATATTCATCTTCGTCTGTTGCCGCCCAAGCTGTGAAAGTTTTCTGGAAATGATCATCATCATACTGAGTATCAATTTTACAATCCTTGATTACTTCATATTTCCCATCTTTTAAGACTATTCCTCCCCTCCTTTCTGAGCCCTCACCTTGGTGGAC
>CAYVAL010000174.1:0-2245 GCA_964449395.1 uncultured Gammaproteobacteria bacterium
TTCTTCTAATCTCTGAAGCAACCAACAAACTACTCAATCTTGTTTTACAATTTGGGGAGTCAGTAACATTAACGGCATCGGCCAGTCCGATAAGATCTTCTACCTTTCTTGAGCTTTCAGAGAGATCTGTGCTGATGCTGGGAGTTGTTTCTGAAGTAAATAAAAATTCCTTTTTTTCTAACATGTATTATTTAGTTAATAACTTCTCTTTATCAAAAAATGGAAGTTCCACTACTTTAGCATCAAAGTCACCTGATGCCGTGACAACTTTCAATGGATAATTCTCTGGCTTTGATTCATTAAGTCTTATAAGACCAATTCCTATATCTAATGTTGGAGACCATGCACCAGCACTAACAAAACCAATTTCTTTGTCAGAATCTAAAAGTTTATCTCCTCTAATCAAAGAACTTTTAGCACAAACAATACCCATTAACCTATTAGTCTTTTTATTTGTTTCCATGAGTGCCTCACGTCCTATAAAATCAGATTTATCGAGATGAACTAAACGTTCAAGTCCTATTTCATATGGATTGAGTGTCTGATCAATATCCGTTCCATAATCTAAAATACCAGCCTCTAATCTTCGGATATGCATAGAAGACACATCAGAAGCCATTAAGTCGGCATTCTTGCCTTTCTCGAGCAGGTAATCCCAAAGGGCCACTCCGTCAAAATCAGCATTTTTAGAATATATTTCAAAGCCTCGCTCACCTGTCCAACCTGATCGAGAAATATAAAATGAAGTACCATTTATGTCTGTTTCGGTTACCCCATAATAGGGAAAATTATCTATCGTGACATCCGAAACAGCCTCTAAAACATCTAGTGAAGTTGGCCCTTGTATTTGTAAAACCCAGGAATCAAAATCATATATAGAAGCATCTAAATCTCCAAGTTGAGCTTGAGCCCAATTTAAAAAATCACCATTTGCCTGAACATAAATAAATTCTTCTTCATTGGGTCTCATTAAGACCCCATCCATCACGATTCCTCCTTGATGATTACAAGCTATAGCATATCCTGCCTTGCCTACATTTATTTTACCGACATCTCTTGTGAACAATCTATTGAGATAAGCAATACTATCGCTTCCTACTATTTTTAACGGCGTCTCCGGTACGTCATATAAACAACACTTAGATCGCAGATGTTCATAATGGACTCTCTCATCAATGCCAGAATTAATGGGATAAAGCCTGTTATTGTACAAGCCATACAAAGTATCTTCTCTGTTATTACATTCAAAGAATGGTGATTTCTTAAATCTATGATCTGATACAGGTAAGTATGATATCCCCATATTTCCCCTTTTTACTCTAAGGGATTATTTTACTCAGATTTATCTTTCTAGATACTCTTTTCGTACCTTAAAAGCCTTAAGCTCTATAGATTAAATATCTCATTTCCCAGTGCCTGGGCTGGTTTATGGAATCCACCTTTTAGAGTCCTAAAATCTGTTGTGTAACCTTCCAGAGATTCTTTTAAATCATAAGATGAGTTGCCAAGAACGGCGAAATTATCAATTGAAAATAATCCTCCAAACTCTTCTTCCCATGTACTTCCTCTAAAATCTTCTACATGCTTTATAGCGGCTTCATTACTTTTATAAACTTCGTAAAGGAAAACCTTATCATTTGAACCAAAGAAGTATTGATATATAACTGTACCAGGTTCATTTGCCTTTACTTTTTTGGTAATTTTATACGTGAATTCTTCAGCTTCTTTAGTATTTCCATCAATAACTGACAGATCTAGCATAAAAATAATTGGATCAAGTTTATTATCTTCTGCTGAAAATATAGATAAGCTTAAAGTGGCAAGAATAATAGTAAAAAATTTCATTTTATCTCCTTATTTTGTTTTGCGAAGAATAGCATGTAATAAATTAGAAACTTATTTTTTTACTCTATTCTGTTCTTTGAAGAGGCTACTAGAAAATGCTCAAGCTTAAATATTTGATTCTCAGATAAAGTCCTTCCAAAGGGGCCAAAGTACAAGGAGTTAAGATCCTCAAGAGTCAAGTTTTCTTCTACTGAATAACCATTTTGAGAAAGTAAACTTTCTATTTCCTCGTACGAATAAAATGATACCCAAGGCTCTCCAACTTTAGCAGATAAGCTTTTAATCAAATTAGCTTTTTTTTCAGGGCTTGGATAACCTTTCCCAAAACAAGCTTCAGGATTTTTGTCTAAAAGTTCATCAACATAAGACATAAAGAAAATTGAATTGGTATCTCTTGTAA
>CAYVAL010000175.1:0-2243 GCA_964449395.1 uncultured Gammaproteobacteria bacterium
AAACTTGCTGACATGCAAACAGAAATCAGTATTGGTTTACAAGGATGTTATCGAGCCGGTCAATTAATGAATGACAATAATATTTCTCCTGAATTAATTTCACTCATCAAGAGAAATTCAACAGGAAAAGCTCTCGAAATTGCTAGAAAATCAAGAGATATGCTTGGCGGTAATGGTATATCTGACGAGTATCCAATTATGCGTCATATGGTTAATTTAGAAGTTGTTAATACTTATGAAGGAACGCATGATATACACGCTCTTATTTTAGGTAGAACACAGACAGATATACCTGCTTTTTAACTTTAATTTTCAAGAAGACTCTCTTTGCTTATTGTTTTATAATTCGTGGCGCCTGAACCAGAGCTATTTATAAAAAATGAAATATTCAAAATTAATACTTATCTTATTCACTGGCCTAGTACTTAGTATAGGCGCTTCAGAGGCTAAGAAGGCTCTAGAAAAAAGAATAGCACCAGTAGGTTCTGTGTGTGTTCAAGGTGAAGATTGTGGAACAACTGCTGTAGAGACAGTAGCTGACTCTTCAGGGGCTAGAAGTGGAGAAGATGTCTATTCTGGTGCCTGTGCAACTTGTCACAATATTGGACTAGCAGGAGCTCCTAAATTTGCTGATGCTTCATCTTGGGGAGCAAGACCAGATAAAGGCATAGAAGCTCTAACAGCTTCTGTTAAGAATGGCTTAAATGGTATGCCTGCTATGGGAATGTGTATGGATTGTTCTGATGATGAACTTTCCCTCGCCGTTCAACATATGCTGGACAGTATCTAGTAGGATTCAACTAAAACAGATTCAAAGTTATCCCATTTCTCAAATTCGGGTACCTTCAAGTCTTCTAGAGGCCACTCGGCCCCAGGGTTTTTGAACCATATAGGCTTCATGCCACAATCATAACTACCCTTTACATCATTGATTGGATGGTCTCCAACATGACAAATTTCTTCTGGTTTTAATTTAGAAGCCTTTATCAGAGCCTCAAAAGCCTTAGGGTCTGGTTTATGTGCGTAAGTATCGGCAGAAGAGAAGCAGTGCTCAAAAAGATGATCCATTCCAATTTGTTTTAGATCTGCATTGCCATTTGTTATTACACCGAGAGAGTATGTTTTTTTTAAACTTTCTAATGCCTCAAGAACTCCTTCAAAAAGAATTACATCATTTCTAGCTTCAATAAAAATTTTAAAAGCATTTTCAGACATATCTGAAGATTCTTCTTTACTATAACCCGCTAAAATACTGGCTTCATAAAATATTTTCTTTCTAAGAGCCGATATTTGGAATTGAAGGGATGGGTTTTCTTTAACTGCCCTGTTTCTAACCTCTATCATATCTTCTTTTACTAATAATTTGGCAGTACCCGGATAGTTTTCTTTTATCCATACAGAAGTAAGTTCTTGGGCTTTGTAAATAGTTGGCATGACATCCCAAAATGTGTCATCTAGGTCGAAAGATATGTATTTAATTGTCATCTCTAGTTCTTTTTTTTGCTCTAGGGTGGGCCTTATCATAGACTTTCGATAGATGTTGAAAATCTAATTTAGTATAGATTTGTGTTGTACCTATATCGGAATGCCCTAGCATTTCCTGAACAGCTCTTAAGTCACCGCTTGATTCTAGTACGTGACTGGCAAATGAATGTCTCAACATATGTGGATTAATACCAGGTATACCTCTTTGTAGACACAATTTTTCTAACCTTAGTTGTATGGACCTAGCCGAGATACGATTTCCTTTATTATTTAAAAAAATTGCATCACTTGAAGTTTCTTTCGTAGCTTTTAACTCTGACCTATAAATCATCCAGTCTCTTATTGCTTGAATAGCTTTTTTTCCAACAGGGACTATTCTAGTTTTATTGCCTTTGCCTAGAACTCTGCATGTTCTTTCTTTCAAATCTAAATCTTGAACCTCTAATTGACATACTTCTGATAGCCTTAAGCCAGATGAATAAAGCAATTCAGCTAGTGCCTTATCTCTAATCTCTATCATACCTTTGGGTTTAAAGTCTAAAAGCCTTTGGACTAAATCAGCATCCATTGCTTTTGGGAGGAGCTGCGCCAACTTGGGCGAACTCACATTTTGAGCAGGGCTCAATTGAATAAGACCTTCAATCAGTAAATGTTCAAAAAAAGTTCTGCAAGATGACAATACCCTTTGTATGCTTCTTGGACTTAATCCTCGCCTTCTTTCAGAGTTAATAAATGTTCTTAAATCATGCTCCTTAACT
>CAYVAL010000176.1:0-2240 GCA_964449395.1 uncultured Gammaproteobacteria bacterium
ATGCTTATTACACAAGATTCATCTGTTTCATCGAATAAATTAACAAAAACATCTATGAACTCGTGACCTTTCTTTTCATAAATATTATTAATTTCCATCTCGGCTATCAAAGATGTTCCTAACGGTACAGTCTTAAAGTTTTGAGAAATTGTTTGCAAATGAACCCAAGGGTTCATATAGGCATTACCAGCCAATATCCAATTAGAGCAGCCCAATAAAAAACATAAATTGGAGAGACCTCCATCTTTTGGTTGCAACAATTTAGGTAATGAATTCTCGTTTCGAAGATAAATTAAAGGATCTTGATCACTCCAATTAAAATTGAAAGCAAAGCAACCATCAGATTTTAAAGTATTCCACACCTCTCTTGTTGCCTTGGGTGCTTTATAGTTCTCGCCTACAAATTTATCACCTCTAAGAACTGGAGAAATAGGAAGATCGTGAGGGATCTTTACTTCTGCATTGGCACTGACGATTCCATTACCTCTTATGAGAGTAGTATTAGCTTTAAATTCTTCAAGAAAATTAGATTCTACCGAGAAATTTTCATTGTCGTAAAGTGGTGATGTTATTTTACAGTTTGCAAAACCCCTTTCTAACCAGTCTTGTCCCCATAAGTCTATTAAAGGATGAACAAGATAAGCAGATATAGTTACTCCGGGTACTAAACCTCCTTCAAAACCATATTCCTTTGCCAAGTCGTCACCATGAATTCTATTTTCAGAATCTGGTGCTGTATTAAATGCTACGGCTGACCAATTATTCATACATTTATTTTCATCTTTGTTTCTTTCACTTTAACTCGTAAAGAGATATCAATACAACCTGTCTAATCATGATCGCACTTAACATTGCAAAATTTAAAGTTTGATACAATCCTCATTTAAATCTAACTCAGTATGCTCTCATTTAATAATCTATCCTTACGAAGAGGTTCAAATCTTCTTTTCCAAGAAGTATCTTTTACTGTTCATAAGAAGAATAAAGTAGGTTTAGTCGGGTCTAACGGAACTGGAAAAACCAGTTTGTTTAAGATGATACAAGGAGATTTTGAGTCAGATGCAGGTGAATTTAACTATCCACCAGATTTAAGAATAGCTTGCTTAGATCAGGAAGTACCTGGGTCAGATGAGCTTGCTTTATCTTACGTACTTTCCGGTGATCACAAACTACTAGAAATTCAAAATGCCATAACTAGAGCTGAAGAGGAAGGAGATTATTCTTCTTTAGGTGATCTACACTCTCAATTTGAGGATCATGATGGATTTTCTGCTAAGTCCAGAGCCGAACAATTGATGGTTGGTTTAGGTTTTACAGAAAGTGATTTTGAAAAGGCGTTAAAAGATTTCTCGGGCGGTTGGAGAGTTAGATTAAATCTCGCTCGAACATTAATGAAACCTTCAGACCTTCTTTTGTTAGATGAGCCAACAAATCACTTGGATTTAGATACAATTATTTGGTTAGGAAACTGGATAAAATCTTTTCAAGGCGCTCTTCTCTTAATTTCTCATGATAGAGAATTCTTAGATGAGTGTGTTGATCATATCGCCCATATTCACAATCAACAGATAGAACTTTACTCAGGGAATTACTCGCAATTTGAAATAAGAAAAGCGGCAAAACTTGCTGAGCTAGAAAGTAACTACAACGCTCAACAACGTGAGATTGCTCACATGCAAAATTTTGTGAGAAGATTTAAAGCTAAAGCGACAAAGGCTAGACAAGCACAAAGCAGGATTAAGGCATTAGAGAGAATGGAGCTGATAGCACCTGCACATATTGATTCTCCATTCCATTTTAAAATTCCTGAAACAGATAAAATATCTAATCCTCTAATGACACTTGAAGGCGCAGAATTGGGTTATACGAATTCTATTGTTTCAAATGTTGGGGTAAGTTTTAGACCAGGGGATAGGATAGGTTTGTTAGGTGTAAATGGTGCAGGAAAATCTACTTTAGTAAAAAGTCTAACGGGCGATATAGATCTACTGGAAGGACTTAAAAGAGATGGAAAAAATTTAGTAGTAGGCTATTTTTCACAACATCAAGTCGATGATCTTGATTTGCAAAAAAGCGCTATTCAGCACATACAAAATATAGATGAAAGAGCTACTGAATCTGAAATTAGAAACTTTCTTGGAGGTTTTAATTTTAGAGGTGATAAAGCTAAGGATTCTATAGAGAATTTTTCAGGAGGAGAGAAAGCGAGATTAGCATTAGCAAAAATAGCTTTCCAAAAA
>CAYVAL010000177.1:0-2217 GCA_964449395.1 uncultured Gammaproteobacteria bacterium
TACACTCCTAATGAAACCATTGGGGGTTTATGTTTGAGATCTATCGAGCGTTCTGAGGTACCCATAGTTGCAGATTACTCATCGGGTATTCTTTCAGAACCTTTAGACGTAAATAAATTTTCTTTGATCTATGGGGGAGCCCAAAAAAATATAGGCCCCTCTGGTCTTGGCTTCGTTGTTATAAAAAAAGATTTACTTGGTAATCCTCAACCTATTACCCCTAATCTTTTGAATTACACCCTTATTCATGAGGGTGAATCTATGTCTAACACACCTCCAACTTTTGCTTGGTATGTTGCGGGTAAGGTATTTAAGTGGTTGAAATCTTTGGGTGGAGTTGAAGAAATTTCAAAGATTAATATTAGGAAAGCAGATAAGTTATATACCTATATAGATGCCTCTGAATTTTATGAGAATAATATAAATGAAGAGAATCGATCCATCATGAATGTACCTTTTTTATTGGTCAATGAAGACCTAAATGATAAATTCCTGAAAGAATCTAAAGAAGCAGGATTATTGGCTTTAAAGGGTCATAGGTCCGTAGGAGGGATGAGAGCTAGCATATATAACGGTCTTCCAGAGGAGGGAGTAGATGCCCTTGTAGACTTTATGGATATTTTTTCTAAAGAAAATTCTTAGTGAGTCATGTCTAAAAAAGATGACCTTACAAAAATTAGAGACTCAATTGATTCAATTGATAATCAAATTTTGTCCCTTGTAAGTGAAAGAGACAAGTTAGCTATTCAAGCCGGTCAAGCTAAGCAAGATAGTAACAAATATAAGCCTGCTAGAGAGTCTTCGATCTTAAACAGATTGACCGAGATGAATGAAGGTCCATTAGAGCAAGCCCAAATTAGAAATATCTTTAATGAGATTATTTCTAGCTGTCGTTCAACAGAATCAACCTTTACTCTATCTTATCTAGGTCCGGAAGGTACATTTTCTGAATCAGCGCTTGAAGGGCAATTTGGGAAATCAGTCGATAAGTTACCACAAGACACAATCAAATCTATCTTTGAGTCTGTTGAGAATGAATCCTCTGATTATGGAATTGTTCCTATAGAGAATTCCACCGAAGGATCAGTCAACACAACTCTAGACTGTTTAAGTGAATTTAATTTGAAAATTTGCGGAGAGATTGAAATGGAGATTCATCATAATCTTCTTGGCCACAATAAACCATTACCCAAAGATGGTTTTGAGATTCATGCACACGAACAGACCCTCGGACAATGCAAAGAGTGGCTAGAGTCTTATTGTCCAGGCGTGAAGTTGGTAAGTGTAAGCAGCAATGCAAAGGCGGCGTCTAACGTAACTGAAGATAATTCAGTAATTGCCATTGCAGGTGAACTGGCTGCCACCAAATATGGATTGGAAATTTTAAATAAAAATATTGAAGATTATTCTAGTAACACAACAAGGTTTATCACTATAGGAAAAATAGATGCTGGTCAGACTAATTCTGATAAAACTTCAATTATGGCTACTACAAAGAATGAGGAAGGAGCCCTATATAATCTTTTAGAGCCCTTCAATAAATTAGATATTAATTTATCGCATCTTACTTATAGGCCATCCAAAATTAATAAATGGCAGTATTCGTTCTTTATAGACTTTGAAGGCCACCTCGAAGACGACAAGATAAAAAGCTTAATCTCAGACTTGATAAGTAAAGATATTGATTTAAAAATATTAGGGTCCTACCCTAAATCTTTAGGATAGTCATGGATATAAAAGAATTAGTTAATAGAGGAATAGGCGACCTAAGCCCTTATGAACCAGGTAAACCGATATAAGACCTCGAAAGAGAATTAGGTATCAATAACGCCATCAAGCTAGCTAGTAATGAAAACCCTCTTGGACCAAGTCCAAGAATATTTGATTCCCTAGAGGCAGTTCTGAAAGAAACACATAGATATCCTGACGGTAATGCTACCCGACTTAAGTCAACCATAGCGCGTAAATTTAATGTTAAAGATGAACAGGTGACAATTGGTAATGGCTCAAACGATATCATTGAATTCGTTGCAAGAATTTTTTTGAGCAAAGAAGATAGTGCAATTTATTCCGAGCATGCCTTTGCTGTATACCCTCTGGTGGTAAAAGCTGTCGGAGCGAAAGGAATCGAGGTCCCAGCTAAGAACTTCTCGCATGATCTTGATCAAATGCTCGAATCTATTCAAGATAATACCAAATTAATTTTCATAGTAAATC
>CAYVAL010000178.1:0-2213 GCA_964449395.1 uncultured Gammaproteobacteria bacterium
GCCGGCGACCACTAATGGAAAAAACTTTATGCCAAGAGTTGCAGCCAAATTAGATGTTTCTCAAGTTTCTGATATCAGTGCTGTTATATCAGAAGATACATTTGAACGACCTATATACGCAGGTAACTGCATTGCTACTGTTCAAAGTACTGACTCGGTTAAAGTTATTACGGTTAGAACTACCGGATTTGATGCTTGTGAATCTAGCGGTGGAAGTGCAACTGTAACAGCTATTGATAATGACACTAATGCTGGAGTGTCTTCATTTGTAAAAGAAGAGATAGCTGAGTCCGATAGACCAGAATTAACCGCAGCTGATGTTGTTATTTCAGGTGGAAGAGGTATGCAGAATGGAGATAATTTTAGTCTTTTAAATGGTATAGCTGATAAGTTAGGTGCGGCAATTGGTGCTTCAAGAGCTGCAGTTGATTCAGGTTTTGTTCCAAATGATATGCAGGTTGGTCAAACAGGTAAGATAGTTGCCCCCGATTTGTACATTGCTGTAGGTATTTCAGGTGCCATACAGCATCTTGCTGGCATGAAAGACAGTAAAGTTATTGTAGCCATAAATAAAGATGAAGAAGCTCCAATCTTTCAAGTAGCTGACTACGGCTTAGTTGCTGATCTATTTGATGCTTTGCCAGAATTAGAAGCAAAATTATAGGAATTAATCTGGCGCTATTCTTCTTAGGATAGCGCCAGATTCTATATGATCTGTGAATGGGAATTGATCGAACATAGCAAGATTTGTGATTTCATGTGTTTCTTGAAGGATTGTTAAATCCCTCTTAAATGAATCAAACCCGCAAGAAATATAAATTATATTCTTCATATCCTTCAAGTTACGTAATGTATTCTGGTCAAGACCGTCACGTGGAGGGTCCAGGAAGATAGTATTGATTTTGAATTGATTTAAATCAATGTCTGCTAATCTTCTAAATTTCCTTACCCCAAAATATGCCTCCAATGTCTCCTTACCAGAAAGCCTTGCATGGAATATATTTATTTTTTTGTTTATGCGTATATTTTCATTTAAAGCTTTAATGCTTGGTCTGCTATTTTCTGTAGCTAAAACCTTTCTAAATAAGCTACTCAATGGAATAGTAAAAGTTCCAAGTCCACAGTGAAGTTCCATAATGTCATATGTATTATCAGTTATGTTTTTGGCAACCCAATCGATCATAGCATCACACACTTCAGGATTCGTTTGGCTAAAGCATTGTTCGTATAGCCTTAAAGAAAATTGTTTATTCAAATAATTATAAGTTTCAGTAACATAGTCATAACCGATTACTACCTTTTGTTTTTTACTTCTTCCTATGACAGATATTTTTAAACGATTAGATAATAGAGTTGCTAATTCAATCCATTCTTGGTCTAGATTTTTATGATAAATTAGAGTTAGCATGAGATCTTCATTTCTGGAAGATTGAAATTCAATTTGGAATAATTTATGAGAAAGTTGTGAATTTATTCTTATAAATTGCATTACAGGACTCATTAAGTTCTGAATTGTATGACTGGCAATAGGAAAAGAGGTAATTGCTTCTTTTTTACCATCTATTGTCATGGCATAGAAAAGGACATTATCTTTTTTTATCACACTAAATTCTGCTCTAAACCTATAATTTAGGTTAGGAGATGGGAAGTATTCCTTTGAATTAATATGCCTGAATGCCTCAGAGAATATTCTTTCTTTTTCTTGAAAAAGAAGTTTGTAATTTTCTTTGGATGTATTAGTCAAGATAGGGTTGAGAGAATTTTAAGAAATTTGCTTAGATAAATTTTAGCATAGGTAATATTGTTGTTCTAAATTTGATAGAATGTATTGATGGATGAGATGACAATCACACTTTCAGCACAGGATTACTTGTCTGATCTTCTTTCCAATCAAGATGAAGATACATCTGGAATAAAGATATTTGTCTCTGAGCCTGGTACACCTCGCGCAGAAACTTGTATTGCCTATTCGAAGAAAGATGAGGATTTTTCTTCTTTTAGATTAATTGACGAATTTAAATTTCAATTATATCTAGAAGAGAAATCTATAGACTTTCTAAAGAATGCAGAAGTTGATTATTCACCAGATAAATTTGGTGGAACACTTACAATCAAAGCTCCTAATGCCAAGCTGCCACAAATAAGTGAAAATGCCTCTATTGAAGATAAAATTAATTATGTTCTATATTCTGAAGTTAATCCTGGACTTGCAG
>CAYVAL010000179.1:0-2189 GCA_964449395.1 uncultured Gammaproteobacteria bacterium
CGTAAGCATGCCCTCTTATATATACCATTACATTTATTGAAGATGAACCACCCCAAACCTTTCCTCTTGGCCAATAAAGAGGACGATTATTTGTTGTTGGCTCTGGTTCAGTTTCAAAGCCATAATTAAGCTTACTTTTAGTAGGAACAATTTGAGAATAGCCAGATGGCATATGGATGAAGAAATTTTTATCTTTTCCTCCGGCCTCAATACTCAGGACCGTATCTTTATTATCTTCTGAAAGTCTATTAGCCATTACACATCCAGCGCTTCCGGCACCTATGACTATATAGTCAAAATTTCTTTCCATGTTTTTATTTATAGTTAAGTCAGTTTTGTTAAATAATCGTCAATATTAAGATTAGGGATTACTTTTTCTTCTCTGCTAGGTGTTCCAATATACAGGTACCCTATAATCTCATTATTCTTCGGCAATCCTAATGATTCAACAATTTGAGGATTAAAAGCCATCTTACCTGTTCTCCAGACAGCTCCATATCCTAAAGAGTTTATAGATAAGAGAATATTTTGAGCAGATGCCCCTAAAGATAATAATTGTTCTATTTTAGGGACTTTGGGATGCTCTTTGATGTCCGCAATTAGAATAATAATCATAGGTGCCCTGAATGGTGCCTTCAGAAGCTTTTCTTTATACTCTTCAGTGATCTCTTCTCCCGATAAATTTGCTGCATTAAGAAAAGAGTTTGCTAATTTGTGTCTACCTTTCCCTGTTACTTCTATATATTTCCAAGGCCTTAACCAAGCATGATCAGGAGCCCTTAAGGCTGCCTTATAAACTTCTTTCATTTCTTCTTCCGTAGGAGCTGGGTCTTCTAAAAAAGGAATTGAGTTGCGAGTTTGAATTGATTTAATAGTTTCCAAAATTTTAACAATGTTATTTGTTAATTTTACTACATAACTGGGTTATAAATTAAACTCTTCTACTTCCAAGATAACTTATAATTACCTAATGAAAGGTATTCTTCTTATTAATTTGGGCTCTCCTAAAGACCTAGAACTTGATTCTGTGAAAGAGTATTTAAAAGAGTTCTTATCTGATGATCTAGTTATTGATTATCCTAAATTCTTACAGCAAATATTAGTTAATTGGATCATCGTTCCCTCCAGATACAAAAATACAAGAGAAGCATATTCAGAAATTTGGACTGATAAAGGATCTCCCCTAATAAATAGTACAATTGAATTAGGAGATAAAATAAACAGTAAGTCAAACATGCCCGTAGAAGTGGCAATGAGATATCAATACCCCTCTATAGAAACTGGTATCTTGAACCTAAAAGAAAAAGGCTGCTCTGAGATTTTTGCAGTACCCCTCTATCCTCATTATGCAATGTCAACAACATTAACAACTCAGAAAGAAGTGCTAAGAGTTGCTGAAGCTTTAGATTTAAATATTGATGTAACATTCATTGACTCATTTTTTAATGAACAAGGATACATAAATAGCTTAAGCCAAACGATCAGTGATAATAGGAGTGAAGATAGTGATTTTCTTCTGTTTAGTTACCATGGAATTCCAAACAGACATCTATTAAAAACAGATCCAACTAAGAATCACTGTTTAAAGGTAGAAAATTGCTGCGATATAGATTCCGAAGCAAGACCTTATTGCTACAAAGCCCAAGTTTATGAAACATCAAAACTCTGTGCTAACAGCTTAAATTTAGAAAGTTCAGAATGGAGTGTATCTTTTCAATCAAGGATAGGTCCTGGATGGATAGAACCTTTCACAGATAAAGAGTTAGAGGTGCTTGTTAAGAAAGGTGTCAAGAAACTTGATGTTGCCTGTCCCTCATTTGTAATAGATAACCTAGAAACTTTGGAAGAAATGAATATACGAGGAAGGGAAACTTTTATTGATGCCGGAGGAGAATCTTTTAACTACATTCCGTGTATTAATAACAATGAGCAGTGGATAGACTTTCTAATAAGTTCATCTAAAAAGTAAAAGGGGCCTTGAAGGTTTCAAGGCCCCTTTCTTAATCAACCTTTGGGGAGGGTGTGATTAACCAGCTAAAATTTAAAGTCTGTAGCTGATTCCGACTAGGTTAGAACGAGCCCTCTGCGCTGTGGACTCGTTCTGGGGGCGCTTTTTAACATTAATTAATCTTCTAAAACTAATGTTATGAGCTGCACAATACTCAATCCTTTAAGTATTTTTAGAACCT
>CAYVAL010000180.1:0-2189 GCA_964449395.1 uncultured Gammaproteobacteria bacterium
ATATAAGGTTTGCAAAAGAAAGTGCTGTTTTTTCAAGTGCATTCTCTAAAAGAGGTCTTATTGCTGAATGGGGAGTTGGATGGATTCTTCCTAGGTTGGTTGGAATAGCAAGAGCAAATGATATTTTGTTCTCTTCAAGAAAATTTACCGCTGAAGAAGCAGAACAGATGGGTATCGTAAATAAAATGTTTTCTGAAGATGAATTTGATACAGAAGTTTTTAATTACGCAGCCGATCTAGCTAAAAATGTTTCTCCTAGATCTCTTCGCATAATGAAACAACAAATATACAACGCACAAGGAGAATCTATAAAAGAGAATTTAGATAGTTCTATGCAAGCAATGCTTGATAGTTTTAAATCTGAAGACTTCAAAGAAGGAGTCTCGCATTTCGTTGAGAAAAGAGAAGCAAAATTTACAGGAAAATAAAATCATGGATATTAAAGAATTTATAAAAAAAGAAGCACGTGAAACATTAGCC
Source organism: uncultured Gammaproteobacteria bacterium (assembly GCA_964449395.1). Lineage (GTDB taxonomy): Bacteria > Pseudomonadota > Gammaproteobacteria > Magnimaribacterales > Magnimaribacteraceae > Magnimaribacter. The sequence goes on from CAYVAL010000180.1 coordinate 481, forward strand.
AGAGAGTTCACAAAAGAAGGATTATTTGAACTTAAAGAAGAAGAGATAAGAGGTAATAAATATCACGTATTTGCCAATCTACCTCAAAATCTAAGAGATTATTTCCAATTCCCTTTAATCCACGGTGAATGGGATTTTTTAGCTTATGAAGATGAAACGTATAGTTATCAAAAAGTTCTCAATACATCTGCCGGATTAGCTCATGTCCTAATGGATAAATATGGTATTAAAAAAGGAGATAAGGTAGCTTTTTCTATGAGGAATTATCCGGAATGGATATACAGCTATATTGCGGTTACCTCAATAGGAGCAGTAGCTGTTCCTCTGAATTCCTGGTGGCAAGGTGAAGAACTTGATTATGGTCTTACACATAGCGAATCATCCTTATTTATAGGTGATGAAGAAAGACTTCAAAGACTTGAGGGTCATGTAGAAGATATTCCGAGAATAGCAGTTCGTTGCGATGCCAGTAATTTTACCAATGCGGATAATTTCGAAGATGTAGTATCCCCCATGGATGCATTCCCTGAAGTTGACGTAGACCCTGAAGATGATGCAAGCATAATGTATACATCTGGCAGTACAGGATATCCCAAAGGTGTGGTTTCAACTCACCGAGCTGTAGTTTCAGCACCAATAACTTGGGCATTAATGGGTCAGCTTGCGACTCAAATAGAAGTGGATGGAGAACCATTGGCTTCTCCTATCGCTGGCGAAAACCCTTGTACAATAGCTGCAGTTCCTCTCTTTCACGTTACCGGATCACATGCTGTATTTTTACTATCCTTAGTAACGGCTAGAAAAATTGTATTTATGTATAAATGGGATGCTGTAGAAGCATTACGTCTTATAGAAAAACACAAGGTAACAGATATGACTGGAGTCCCTACCATGTCAGCTGAAGTGCTTCAAGCACATAAAGATAATCCTGAAATAGATATTTCTAGCTTGAAGGGTCTTGGATCAGGTGGAGCAGCAAGACCTCCTGAACAAATTAAAGCTCAGGAAAAAGATCACCCTGACAAAGTTGCTACAGTTGGGTATGGTCTTACGGAAACTAACGCTCATGCAACAAATGCCTCCGGCATAACATTGTACGAGCGCCCAAGCACAGCCGGTTACCCTACTCCCTTCTTAAACTTAATTAAAATTATGGATGAAGAAGGTAATGAATTGGGACCTAATGAACTAGGTGAAGTGGCTATTAAATCCACTTGTAATTTTAGATGCTACTTAAAAAATGAAGAGGCAACTAATGAAGTACTGGATAGTGAGGGTTGGTTTAGAAGTGGTGATGTTGGAATTATTGATGAAGATGGTTTTCTTTATATTAAAGACAGAATCAAAGATATAGTCATTAGAGGCGGAGAAAATATAGCATGTCTGGAGATAGAAGCAGCCATTTATGAGCACCCTTCAGTTAGAGAAGCTTCGGTATTCGGAATACCCGATGAAAGACTTGGCGAAAAACTAGCTACAAGGGTATCTCTTAATCCAGGAGCAGAACTTTCTGAAGAAGATTTATCGTCCTTTTTGGCTGCTAAAATTGCTAAATTTAAGGTTCCTGAATACATGTGGTTCCAAGCTGATGAATTACCAAAAGTTGCAGCTGGAAAAATAGCTAAGAAGCAAATGAGAGAAGAAGCAATTAAAGAACTGGGATTAGACTAATGCAAATTCAAGATAAAAGAGTTGTAGTAACTGGTGCT
>CAYVAL010000181.1:0-2185 GCA_964449395.1 uncultured Gammaproteobacteria bacterium
GAGCGCTGGATTCCTAATCCAGAGGCCATAGGTTCAAATCCTGTACGGGGCACCAGTAAATATGAATTGGAAAAAAGAAACAGTAGAAATAAACAAAAGAAGAAAGCTTGCTAAGGCGCAAGGTGGTATAGATGCCATTAAGCTTCAACACGCTAAGGGCAGATTAACATTAAGAGAAAGGATTGAACTTCTTCTAGATAAAGACTCATTTCAAGAGCAAGGAGAAATTGCAGGAGGTTCGGAAGTGAATGACGAGGGCAAGCTAGAGTCACTTACACCAGCAAATTTCATTCTAGGATTTGGGAAAATTAATAATAGAGAAGTTGTGGTAGGAGGAGAAGATTTTACAGTAAAAGGAGGTTCTCCAAACCCTGCCGGCTTAAGAAAGAGTGTTTATACAGAAGAATTAGCCCTTAAATACAAGATACCGCTGATTAGACTTCACGAAGGTGGTGGTGGATCTGTTGCTGGTCCAGGAAAAAAATCAGGAGGCTATGGGGGGGACCCTGTCTTCTCAAAATCTAGATTTAGATCTATTGCAGATACATTAAGAGAAATACCTGTTGCTTCAGCTGCTTTGGGCCCAGTTGCAGGCATGCCTGCAGCTAGATTTGTAGGATCGCATTTTAGAGTTATGACCAAAGAAACTGCCCAAATACTTGTTGCAGGCCCTGCAGTAGTAGAGAGAGCTTTTGGAAAGAAGATGTCTAAAGAGGAATTGGGCGGTTCAGAAATTCATAAGCTTAATGGAGTTACGGATAATGTAGCTTCTTCTGAAGAAGATGCATTCTTACAAATACAGACATTCTTATCATTCTTTCCCCAAAATAAATATGAACTGACAGACAGGATAAAGTGCGATGACCCCATAGAAAGACAAGAAGAAGAATTAATTTCAATTATTCCAAAAGATAGAAAAAGATCTTATGAAATGAGAGATATAGTTAATTTAGTTTTTGATAAGAATTCTTTCTTTGAAATGACTAAATATTTTGGCCGAGGAATAATAACTGGCTTTGCAAGAATTAATGGTTACTCGGTAGCAATTTTTGCTAACGATTCTAACTTTTATGCTGGATCAATGTCAGCGGATGGTGCTCAAAAAACCACTAGATTTATTAGACTATGCGACACTTTCAATATACCAATTGTAAGCCTGGTAGATGAACCTGGATTCTTGATAGGACCAGATGCAGAAAAAGCAGGAACTATACTTCACGGCACTGAAGCTGTACTAGCAACTACAGAATCTACTGTTCCATGGACAACCATTATGATAAGAAAGTCATTTGGAGTAGCCGCAGCAGCTCATTATGGACCGGATGGTTATGTTCTTGCTTGGCCATCTGCTGAATCAGGCCCACTTCCCTTGGAAGGAGGCGTAGCGGTAGCGTTTAAAAAAGAAATTGCTGAAGCAGAAGATCCGGAAGCAAAAAGAAAAGAGTTAGAAGAAAAAATGGCTAAAAATCAAAATCCCTTTCCGAGGGCTGAAGCGTTTTCCGTACACGAGATAATAGACCCAAGAGAAACAAGAAAGTATATTTCTTTATGGGCTGAGAGAATACAAAGTCAATTAAGAGCAAATTTAATCAACAGATAATCCTATTAAATTTAGGTTAACTTTGCTCAATCCTAATATATACTTACGTGTCATAAATATGGAGAGTAAAAATGAAAACTTATGAACAATTTTACATAAATGGAGAATGGGTTGATCCTGCAGAAGGAAAAAACATGTTTGATGTTTTGAACCCTTCTAATGAAGAAGTCATTGGACAAATAGCTATGGGCAGTGCAACAGACGTTGATAATGCTGTAAAAGCTGCCTCCAAAGCTTTTGATAGTTTCAGCCAAACAACGGTTGAAGAAAGATTGGCCATCCTAGGAAAGATAGTAGAGGTATATCAAACTAGATATGATGAAATGGCAGAAACAATTTCCAGTGAAATGGGTGCTCCTCTGTCGCTTTCTAAAGCAGCTCAAGCAGCCACTGGACTGGGTCACTTTGCTCAAGCAATTGAAGTTTTACAAAATTTTGAATGGGAAGAAACTAGAGGAAAAACGGTACTTAGAAGAGAGCCAATAGGAGTAGTAGGAATGATCACTCCTTGGAATTGGCCTATCAATCAAATCTCTTGCAAAGTAGCACCTGCAATAGCAGCGGGTTGTACCATGGTTTTAAAGC
>CAYVAL010000182.1:0-2179 GCA_964449395.1 uncultured Gammaproteobacteria bacterium
AAAATTTGATGGAGACTGGCTTCTTGCAATGGCGGCATATAACACTGGACCCACTAGAGTTAATAGAGCTATCCGTAAAAATAAAAGGCAAGATAAACCAATCAGGTTTTGGGATTTAAATTTACCCAAAGAAACTACTGCTTATGTTCCTAAGCTTCTAGTGCTGTGTGAATTAATAAAAGATCCAGAATCTTTTGGAGTTAATCTGCCATCTATAGCAAATAGACCTTACTTCCAAAGAGTAAAAATACCTGGGCAATTAGACCTTATGCAAGCTGCAGATCTTGCAGGTTTAAAACCTGAAACAATTTACGAACTGAATCCTGGTTTCAATCAATGGGCAACAGATCCAAGTGGTCCTCACTATCTTCTCTTACCTATTGGAGTCTCAGATAGATTCATCACGCAATTAGACTCTTTAGATCAAACAGATCTAGTTAGATGGGATAGGTACAAGATAAGAAGAGGAGATAATCTTTACAGGATAGCATCTAGATATAAAATTGAAGTGGCAGTGCTGAAAGAAATAAATGGAATGAACTCAGACCTAATAATTGCAGGAAGAGAAATTATGGTGCCAAGAGGGGCTGCCTGGGCAAATAAACAAGAACCCAGAGAAAGAGTTTATACCGTTCAAAAAGGAGATACTTTATGGAATATATCCAAAAAATTTAAAGTATCTATCGAAGATATGGTGCTTTGGAATGATTTAAATATAGAAACACCGTTACAGATCAATCAGGAAGTAAAAATATTTTCTCGCTACGAAAGAATTCGTCAAGACATTCCTTCTAGAGAACTTCGAACAATGCTCTACCCTGTAAAGTCTGGAGACACAATCAGCAGAATAGCTTCGAAATTTGAAATTAGTTCAGCAAAAATTCAAGAATGGAATGAGATAGAAGATGTTTCAAAAATGTTTCCAGGTCAGGTTCTTAAGTTATTCCTTTAAGAATCAGCAGTCCTTGGATCTAAGGCATCTCTTAATCCATCGCCTATGAAGTTCAATGAAAAGAGCGTCAAAGAGAATGCTAACGAAGGAAATATTAGTAACCACCAGTATTCTTCCATAGATACTGCCCCGTCTCTTATTAATAGACCCCAAGAACTTAAAGGAGCTTGAACTCCTAATCCTAAAAAGCTTAAAAAGGCCTCTAAAAGCATAATTTGAGGAACAGTTAACGTGGCATAAACAATAACTGGACCTATAGTATTTGGGATTAGATGTTTATAAATAATACCTGTTTTACTAACTCCCATTGCCTCTGCAGCAAGAATGAATTCTTGCTTACTTAAAGACATCACCTGACTTCTAACTATCCTTGCCATGGTCAACCATTCTACTGCCCCTATAGCCATAAAAAGCAATATCAGGTTTCTACCAAAGATGACCATCAAAAGTATAACGAAAATGATAAATGGAATTCCGTAGAGGATGTCTACTATTCTCATCATGATGGTATCTACTTTACCTCCTGCAAAACCTGCTACTGTTCCCCAGGTGACACCAATCGTTAGTGCCACTATAGTTGCCAGAAAACCAACCATCAAAGAAACTCTACTGCCATACATTATTCTAGTCAGTAAATCCCTACCAAGAGTATCTGTTCCTAACCAGTGTTCAGCCGAAGGTGGAGATGGCCCTAATTCTAGATTTTGATAAGCGTAATCATAAGGCGCTATAAATGGAGTAATCAAAGCCAAAAAGATGATAAAAAGAATATAGAGAGAACCTATTAGTGAAAGCTTATTAGAAATAAGTCTATCAAGAGCATCTTTCCATGGACTGTTATTCATTTTAGTCTCTTAGTTTAGGATTCAAGGCTGCAGCTATTAAATCCGAAATTAAATTAAAAAATATAATCAGAAAAGAAAAGAAAATAGAAGAGCCTAAAATCATTGTGTAATCGCGATTAAATGCAGCCTCTACATAAAATCTACCTAGACCTGGTATACCAAAGATAGTTTCCACAACAAATGATCCGGCCAATAAACCTGCCATTGCTGGACCCAAGAAGGCTATGACTGGAGTAAGGCCTCCTCGTAATGCATGAACCACGACCACTCTTGTCTCAGAAAGACCTTTTGCTCGAGCTGTTCTTATAAAGTCTTGGTTAAGGATTTCCAACATTCCACCTCTTGTTAGTCTTGCGCAATAAGCTGCATAGGCTGTGCCAAG
>CAYVAL010000183.1:0-2178 GCA_964449395.1 uncultured Gammaproteobacteria bacterium
TCACAATATTCAGTACATTTTCAACAATTCTAATTTTGAAAGCTAAATGAGCTGGAACCTCAGATTTAATTTTGGTATCCAAGAAATGATTTACCGCATCCAGTAAATCAACACTATTAGGTTTATCAAAAATCATCATTTACCTCCAAGAAAAAGAAGATCCGCTATATCAATTTCTGTTTCAGAAACCCTTCTACCAATTGCGGCTTTCTCAACAGAATTAACCGATCCATTTAAATGCGCTGATGCTTGAATTAGACAAATCACACCCCACCTAAATGTGCCAAACACCTGCCAAGTTCTTACCAAATTTTCCGTTACTTCAAAGTTACTAATTGAGTTGTAGCCTCTTAGCAAGTCATCTAGGTTACCAAAACCTCCCACAACTTTATCATTCTGACCAAATCTCCAAGAATTACCGCAAATCCATCCTAAGTCTTGTAATGGATTGCCTATATGAGCAAGTTCCCAATCTATAATGGACTCTAATCCTGAGCTGGAAACTATTATGTTTCCAAGTCTGAAGTCACCATGCACTAGACTGGACTTAGTTTGGCCAAAATCCTGATCTTTCAACCAAAGGTAAGTGTATTCAAATACCGGTGAAGGCTGATTAAATGATAGGTAGGTTGCGTAAAGATCATTGACTTGATCAATGGGAGGTTTCTCTTGTAAGAAATGAAGCTTATCGAGCTCAACATCGTGAATTTTTGCTATTGATTCTCCACACTGAAATGCCAATAAAGGCAGTGCTTCTTTGAATTCGGTATCTCTTAAAATTTTTCTTGGAATAGACTCTCCTGCTACAAATTTCATGATGTAGCTGTCACCCAATTCTTCTTCAATTGAAGAAACTGCTACAATTTCAGGAACAGGCGCATCAATTTTACTTACTTCTTTTTGTAATATTGCTTCATCCGATGTTTTTATAGCCAAAGGTCCTTCTATTCCAGAACCTTTTCTTAATATAAATTCTTCTACTCCGCCTTCAGTGTGAACCTCAAATCTCCAGATTTCTTTGGAAGCCCCTCCTGTCAGTGGTACTAAATTTGTAATCTCTCCATGAATGTCAGATTCTAAGAGTTTATTCTTAAGAGCAGCTGAAAGTTCTTTATTCATTTAGTCAGATTCTAATGCGGCATCTCTTTCACCAAAATCCCATCCTGCTCCATTGTTTTGGTAATTTTTTAAGATTCTTCTCGCTACAGACTGAACGTGAACTTCATCTGGACCGTCATATATTCTTGCTTCTCTAGCATGTCTATACATTAAGCTAAGAGGTGTGTCGTCCGTTAGCCCTTTTGCGCCATGTACCTGAATAGCTCTATCAATTACATTGTGAACCATTTCAGCCCCTACAACTTTAATCATTCCTATTTCAATTCTGGCATCATCACCTTGATCAATTCTCTTTGCAGCATCTAATGTAAGATGTCTGCTCGCTTGTATTTCACATGCGCTATCAAAAACAAATTTTTGCAGCAACTGCTTGTCAGCTAAAGGTGTTCCAAAAGTTTCTCTAGAATGTAATCTCTCGCACATTAGATCAAATGCTCTTTGTGCCTGGCCAAGCCACCTCATGCAATGGAAGATTCTTCCTGGTCCTAATCTTCTTTGGGCTATCAAGAAGCCTTGTCCTCTTGGACCTAAAAGGTTTTCTTTAGGTACTCTTACGTTGTCATAATTAACTTCATAATGACCCCCATTAATTCCAAGTACTGGAGTTTCTCTTACTATCTTATAGCCAGGATTATCTGTTGGAACAATGATCATACTAAAGGCTCCATGACTTGGTACATCCACCTCAGTTCGACACATCACCGTTGTATAAGCTGCTCTTGCTGCTCCAGTAGTAAACCATTTTGTTCCATTAATCACCCATTCATCGCCTTCAAGGGTTGCTGTGGTCTGGAGTTGGGTCGGATCCGAACTAGAAATATCAGGTTCTGTCATTGCGAAGCTTGGAAATATTTCCCCTTGCACAAGTGGTTCTAGATATGCATCTCTCCATTTTTTTGGGGCAAATTCTCTCAACATAATAGAGTCTTGAAGTGAGTGAGTTCCTAATGCAACCATAGCACTAGAGGACCTTCCAACGACTTCATTGATGTAAACATATTCCATAAAAGGCATACCTTCTCCACCTATATCTTTAGGATGACCCAAAGCCCATAGCGA
>CAYVAL010000184.1:0-2144 GCA_964449395.1 uncultured Gammaproteobacteria bacterium
TTTCAATTACTTTGGCAAGAACTTCCCCTTCCTTAAATCTAGCTTTTATTTTGTCATTCGCCTTTAACTTCAATGAAGAGGTAATAATGTTACTGCTTTCATCCGTTACAATTGAATATCCTCGTCCTAGTACAGATAAGGGACTCACAGCCTCTAGAGTATTAATATTTTGAAGGTAGGTCTTCTTTTTCGTTTCAATATTTTTACTTATTGAATTGATTAGTTTCATGGATCCAACCTTAATTCTATTTTGGCTAGATTTAATTCTAGTAATTGGAGAAGATCTTTTTAACAAAGCAATATTAGCCTCTAAGGTGTTCTTCTTTTCTAAAGAATTATTAATTAAAGTGCCTTTCATCCTGGTCTCAAAATTATCTATTTTTTGGGACGTCTCTCTTAGTTTTTCACCCGGGTGCCTCAATAAAGCTATTTTTAAATCTAGCTCTTCTTTCAATTGACTAATTAAATTGAGAAATCTATTTTCTATAAGAGTTTTATTTCTTGAGAATGATTCTAATAAGTTTGAGTGATTCTGGCTGATAATTTCTGCTGCGGCAGAGGGAGTAGGGGCCCTTAGATCTGCAACAAAATCACTTATTGTAAAGTCAGTTTCATGTCCCACAGCACTGATAATTGGTAGTTGAGAGTTAGATATTGCTCTTGCAACAGACTCCATATTGAAACACCAAAGATCTTCAATAGAGCCACCGCCCCTTGCTAAAATGATTAGTTCAAAATCATTTACTTCATTTGCTCTCTTAATAGCCTGGGCAATGTCCTTATCTGCCGTTTTACCCTGTACTTTTGACTCAATTAAAGTGAGTTTAATGAAGGGTGATCTTCTTCTTAGTACATTAATAATATCTTTAAATACTGCACCAGTCTCTGATGTAATTACTGCAACTGATAATGGAAGTGAAGGAATTTCCTTTTTGATGTTTTGGCTGAAAAGACCTTCACTTTCTAACTTAAATTTTAAATCTTCAAATGCTTTTAATAATGCGCCTTCTCCAAATACCTCAATATGCTTAACATTAAATTGATATCTTCCAGAGGGGGCATATATGCTGATATTTCCATTGAGGATTAATTCATCTCCAACTTTAGGGTCAAATAAGACATTTTGGTTTTCAAACTTAAACATGACACAGCTCAAAGAGGACTTTTTGTCTTTTATGGTAAAGTACCAATGACCTGATCCATGAGCCGTAAAACTAGAAATTTCACCTTGTATCCAAACATTAGATAAATCCTTTTCTAGCAGGCCCTTAGCAAGGTTATTAACGTCGGATACAGAAACAATTTCTTGATTGTTTGATGGAATTTGACTCATACACAAAAGTATAACTGAAGATTTTGAACGAAGAAAAAAATATATCTAATGACCTGCTAAAGGGAATTTTGTTATTACTGATTGGAGCACTTATGTTGGGAAGTTCCGGTATATTTGTAAAAATAAGTGAATCTTCACCTTCTGTGATTGCATTTTATAGATCTTTACTTGCTTTACCTTTCCTTTATTTTTGGATGAAATATGAGGAAAGACATGGTGCATATAGTATTGATTGGAATAAACGAAATATTTTCTTTTTATTCTTAGGGGGATTATGTTTTGCTCTAGATATGGCAATTTGGAATTGGTCCTTATCTTACACTTCAGTTGCTAATGCCACTTTGATGGCAAATACAGCTCCAGTATTTGTTGTGATATTTGGTATATTTTTTCTTGGAGTGAAAATAAAACTTTCTTTTATTTTTACCCTATTATTAGCTTTAATAGGAGTCTTTTTGGTTGTTCTACCAGGGGAAGAGTCCATGGTATTTGGAGATTCCTTAGGAATTGGTGCTGCAATTTTCTATGCTGGTTATATCTTATCAATTAAAGATCTGACTAATGTATTGAGACCTGCAAAAACTCTCTTTTTGGTCACTGTAGTGACTACTTTGTGCTTATTACCTATAAGTGTTATCGAGGCTGGTCATCTCGGTATAAATATAGGTGAACTAAGCATTCTGCTTGCATATGCTATTTTTTCTCAGACTATTGCTCAGGGCATGATCACTTCTGGTATATCCAAAGTATCTGCTCATTTATCTTCTTTGGTTCTTTTTTTATTTGTTTGTTTTTCATTTGTGTTGGAACT
>CAYVAL010000185.1:0-2131 GCA_964449395.1 uncultured Gammaproteobacteria bacterium
CTGATTTGGGTTTTGGACAAGAAAATTGGCAAAAATTTGCTGAACTTGGTTGGTTAGGTATCAGCGTATCTGAAGATAGCGGTGGTTTTGGTGGATCTGCAATAGAGTCAATGCTAATAATGGAGGCTTTTGGTAAAGGGTTGGTAGTAGAACCATTCCTTGAAACAATGATTATGTCAGGTGGAATCATTGATGGTCATGGATCAGTTGAACAAAAATCAGTATTGTTAGAACCTGCAATAGCTGGTGACATGCAACTCGCATTAGCTTATGCGGAACCTCAAAGCAGATTTAATTTATCTGATGTGGTTACAGAGGCAAAGGCAGATGGTGAAAATTTTATTCTTAACGGTTACAAGTCTGTTGTTATGAATGGGCCTTCAGCTAATAAAATTATTATTTCTGCCAGAACATCAGGTTCACAATTAGACGAAAATGGAATCACTCTCTTTGTAATAGATTCAGAGGCTAGTGGCTTGAATAAAACTAACTACAAAACTGTAGATGGTCGAAGAGCTTCTGATCTAACTATAGAAAATGTATCTGTATCACAAGACGATATCGTAGGTGAGCTTGATTTAGGTTATAAAATTTTAGATTCAGCAATTGATAAAGCCATCTTAGCTATTTCTGCAGAAGCTGTTGGAGCAATGGAAGTTCTTTACAAGGCAACTGTTGAATATACAAAAACAAGAGAACAGTTTGGTACTGCTATAGGAAAGTTTCAGGTCTTACAGCATAGAATGGTTGATATGTTTATGGAGTATGAGCAGTGTAAATCGCTCCTATATATGGCCACTATGAAACACGAAGAGGGTGCTGTGGATTCAAAAAAAGCCATATCAGGCCTTAAATATCAAGTGGGTAAAGCCGGCAAATTTATTGGGCAACAAGCCGTACAGTTACATGGCGGAATGGGGGTAACGGATGAGCTTAATGTAGGTCATTACTTTAAAAGACTTACAACAGTAGGAACGATATTTGGCAATACAGATTACCATTTAAAAAAGTATACATCCTTATAGATGAAAAAAGACCAACCCGATAAAAGGCAACGACCTGAACTTCCAAAGGATCCTTTTGGTGATTTCCAATATCGACAAGCTCTAGCCGAAGAAATGCTCCCAATGATAGGGCGCATATATAGAGATAATGTACATCTAATTCTGTATGGCAAGCCTCTAGTTAACCTTTCAGTTTCAGAAATTATGAACTCACATAGATTCGTTAGAGAGACAGAAAATAATGAGTTAAGCGAGTTTGAGACCTATCAGGTAATTGTCGCTTTAAGTGAATTGGAATTAGGACCGGCTGAAATCGATATAGGTATCATAGCCGCAGCTTATTTATTTGATGATAAAGGTCTTTCACTAGATGACTTTGTAAGAGAATCTGTTAATGATTTGATTGGAACACAAGGTTCAATTTTAGAAGAGCCAAAAGATGTTGTGCTATACGGCTTTGGACGCATCGGTAGACTTTTAACTAGAATGCTTATTGAAGATTCAGGAGGCGGAGATAATCTAAGATTAAGAGCTATAGTAGTAAGAAAAGCAGTTGAAGGTGATCTGATTAAACGAGCTAACCTGATGAGAACTGATTCCGTTCACGGTCCTTTTAAGGGAACTGTGCGTGTTGTAGAAGAAGAAGAGACATTAATCATAAATGGGAATGAGGTTAAGATTATATATGCTGGCAACCCTTCAGAAATTGATTACACAGATTATGGTATTAAAAACGCTCTCTTAATCGATAATACGGGAGTATGGAGAAACAAAGAAGGGCTAGGCACGCATCTAAATTGCAAAGGTATTTCAAAAGTTCTTTTAACTGCTCCAGCAAAAGAAGGTATCAAAAATATTGTGCACGGCATCAATAACGCAATCATGGAGGATGATGATATTCTTGGCGCAGCTTCATGTACTACTAATGCAATAGTTCCAACACTCAAGGTATTAAATGATGAATTTGAAATCATATCCGGGCACATAGAAAGCGTTCACTCATATACGAATGATCAAAACTTAATTGATAATTTTCATAAAAAAGAAAGAAGAGGTAGGAGTGCCGCTCTTAATATGGTAATAACCGAAACTGGAGCAGGTAAGGCAGTGGGTCAGGTTCTACCTGA
>CAYVAL010000186.1:0-2120 GCA_964449395.1 uncultured Gammaproteobacteria bacterium
CTCCTTTGCCGTTAAGAGCACTAAACCGATTACCTTTTTATCATCATCTAAGACTTTAGATAAAATCTCTTTCTTATCACTAGATGCTTTAATTAACATCCTAGGAAGTTTTTTGGCTCTGTAATGCATTCTGGCAACAATCTCCTGGCCGGTGTAACACCCTTTTTCAAAATCAACCCTAGGGGTGATGTGATAGCCTAATTCATGTGGAGTAAATTTACTTGTGGTTGATGCTGATACTTCAAAGTTTAAATTATTTATCTCGTCTAGTATCCATGGATCTATATTTTCTGACGCATGATAGTTTTGGAGTTTATCGCTTTCAGTTATTGCAATGATGTGAAATTTTTTCTTGAGAAAATGAACTCGCCAAAAATCACCATAATCTTGAAATGATTGATTTAATTTTGTACTTGGATATTCTTTTATAAGAAAACTTTCTTTGATTGCAAAAAACTTATAATGATCCTGTATAGAAAGGCTTGCATCATAAAATGGCTGATATTTTTGAAGAAGATCTTTAGTTAGTATCATTACCTCTTTTTCGCCAATTAAGAAGTATCCACCGTCTTCTTTTGGGTTTTTTGTTACCAAAAAAGAACTGATGACTCTGCCTTTGATGTCACACATAGCTCCCATGACACATTCATTATCTACAACTTTTCCCATATCTGCTGTAATTTGCCCTTGAAGCAGCTCAAATGAACCTTTGCCATTTAATTCAAGTATGCTCAAATACTCTAGATTAATTAAATCTGTTTCTTCCATTAAAACTATTATAAGGGAATATCTTGAATGAATTAGAGAAAAAAATTTTATGGCAATGCAGACGAGGCTTGTGGGAATTAGATGCAATCCTTGTCCCTTTTGTGGAGAGGAAATTCTCAACACTTAGTGAAACTGAAGTTGAAAACTTTAGGGAATTGCTTTCTTTTGAGGACATAGATATGTTTGACATCCTAGTAAATAAGAAAGCTCATCATAGCGAGCAATTGGAATCAATTATTAATAAAATAATAGATTTTCATAATTCTAATTTGGAGGTTTGACTTGATACTGATAGCTGATTTAGGTGCTACCAATGCCAGATTTTGTGTGACAGAGGACTGCAATTCTTACAGTTGTGTTGAAAGTTATTCAATTAAAGATTTTGATAACCTTGAAAATCTATGCCGGACCTATATCTCTGATCAAAATCTTTTAGATATAAAAAAAGCCGTGATTGGGGTCGCAGCTCCCATTTTGGGAGACTCCATTTCATTCGTTAATGTTGATCTGACTTTTAGCATTAAGAAACTAAAAGATAGTTTATTCACGGAGGGACTCACCGTAGTTAATGATCTCGCACTTCAGGCCAATGCCTTATTCAATTTAGATACCAAAGACTTGTCTTATATAGGAGATAATGAGCTAACCACAGGGCCTAAAATTCTAGTTTCACCAGGTACCGGTCTTGGCTTAGCGGGCGTTGTTGGAAATAAAGTTGTTTCTACTGAGGCAGGTCATATTAATATTTCAGATAAAGTCTTGAGACCTGATTTAAAAAAAATTATTCAAAGGTTTATTTCAGAAAATTCTAGAGTACCTACTTATGAAGATTTTTTATCTGGTAAAGGCATATCATTTTTTTATTCTACTCTTTCTGGAGATAGGGATATCACCCTTACAAATGAACAAATATTATCGAATATGGAAGATAACTACTGCCTTCAAACCATTGGCCTTTTAAACTATTTATTATCATCTTACCTAAGATACATGACCTTAGTTTGGGGCGCACATGGAGGAGTCCTATTGTCCGGTTCTATCATTAACTCCCTGATAAAAGAAGAAGACTATGAAGTATTCATAACAATCTTTGAAGACAGTGAGACTATGAAAAATTACATGGAAGCAACACCCTTGGCTATACTTAGGGTCGATAATATAGGCTTTGCTGGTGGCTTAGAATTGGCAAAGATTATGAACAAATGAAGAACTTTTCTGGAGATATGGAGTCTATTCAATAAAGTTATTATGAAAGTTTCAAATAAAAGTATTGATTTAGCTTTAGTAAAAAGAGTTAAAGCTGGCGACTGCCAAGCCTTCGACCTATTGGTTTTGAAATATCAGTCGAGATT
>CAYVAL010000187.1:0-2117 GCA_964449395.1 uncultured Gammaproteobacteria bacterium
AGAAGAAGGCTTTGCCGTCATTACAGATATATTAGGAGATGAAGATCATCTTGGTGACATGGACTTTAAGGTTGCAGGAACTTCTGAAGGCATAACCGCATTGCAAATGGATATAAAGATCGACGGTATTACTGAAGAAATTTTTGAAGTGGCTCTAGAAAAAGCTCACACAGCTAGGAATCATATTTTGTCTAGTATGAATGAAGTAATCTCTTCATCTAGAGAGCAGCTATCTGAGAAAGCTCCACAAGCTGTAGTCTTACAAATAAATACTAAGAAGATAAGAGACGTAATTGGAAAAGGCGGCGAAACTATTAGAGGCTTAACTGAAGAAACGGGTGCAATTATTGAAGTTGAAGACAGTGGTAAAGTTACAATTTATGGAGACACTCCAGAATCGAGAGAGTCTGCTCAAAAAAGGATTGAAGAAATAACTGCTGAACCCGAAGTAAATAAAATCTACACAGGTACTGTGGCCAATATTAAAGACTTTGGTGCTTTTGTTACGATCATGCCTGGAAGAGATGGCTTAGTTCATGTCTCTGAAATATCTGAAGAAAGAGTTGAAAATGTCTCTGATTATTTTGTTGAAGGTGAAGAAGTTCAAGTTAAAGTCTTAGAAGTAGATAGACAAGGAAAAATAAGACTCACAATGAAAGGATTAGAAGATTAATTTGTAATTTTCTAAATTTTGTGTTAGGCACTCGTTTGTTTTAATACTTTTCATCCTGTTAAATTTAATGGTCCAGATGTATCTGGGCTTTTGTTTATCAATTAAATGGGTGAAAAAATGGATAGAATGATGAGTATGTTAATGGACTTAGTAAGTCAACTGACAAATTTAGCTGTTGCTTTAGTTGGTCTGGGAGTAGCTGCTGCAGTAGTCTTTGGAAGTAGTCTTCCTTTTGTTGATGGAGTTCTTGGAAACCTTTTAGGTTTAGTGAACGAACTTGGCGAAAACGGCATCGTGGGGCTTGTAGTCCTTGGTGTTTTGATGAGTCTATATAGTAGATAAGCTCTCTATTTTTAAATAAAAAAAGGGGGCCGATAGGTACCCCTTTTTTTTAGTATGGAGAAATAGTTATGATAGATATCTATGAAAAAACAAAGAAATTTTTATGGGAGATAACTAAGTTTTTGGGGCTGGTTATTTCAGTATCAATTTTAGTTTCACTATTGTTTGGACCAGATGTACCTTTTTTTGGGGGAGTCCTTCAAAACGTGCAATCGGTAATAGAAGTATTAGGGTCTGAAGGTTTGGGATTGATTATTGCAATAATAATTATTTTAAGTGTTTGGAACTCTAGGTTAGATTAAAAAAGGAATTTATTTAAAGGCATCCTTGGATGCCTTTTTTTTACAATGAAAAAATTAGTAAACATAGAAGATAATATAAAAATTGGGTCTACAGGTTCAAGAGATCTAACTGGGGATTTATTTTATCCTCCTAAAGGTAAGGTTAATGGCTCTGGAGTAGTAATTATTCATGGTGGTGGTTGGAGAGAAGGAGATAAAGATCAATTACGTGGCTATGGAATATTGCTTGCTAGGGAAGGATTCACATGCCTAACAGCTTCTTATAGATTATCTCAAGAAGAGATTTGGCCTGCCCAGATACAGGATGTGAATTGTGCAGTTCGTTATCTAAGAGCAAATTCGGATAAATATAAGATAGACCCAAGTAGAATAGGAGTAACAGGAAATTCTGCTGGAGGTCATCTTTCCTTGATGGCTGCTCTTTCAGATATTGATCCAAGTTTTGAAGGTGAAGGCGGAAATAATCATGTTACTTCAGAAGTTAAAGCAGTGTGCGCCATTTATCCTCCGGCACAAATAAGAAAGTATGAAGATACAGACGCCATATTTGATGCTTATAAGGCTTTAATGGGCGACGGCGCCTCACAAGATGACTTTGATAAAGCTAGCCCTGTTTTACAAATCACTAAACAATTTCCTCCTACTATGTTGATTCATGGATCAACTGATTCGGTTGTAAAGCTATCTGATTCAACAGATTTATATGCAAAGTTAACTGATCTAAATATACCTACTGAACTTCATATATTTTCTGAAGAAGAGCATGCCTTTGATTCTCAGAGAGGATATGGAAGATCTGT
>CAYVAL010000188.1:0-2112 GCA_964449395.1 uncultured Gammaproteobacteria bacterium
CCTCAATCTAAGAATTCCTGGAGAAGATCATGATATTTACCCCGAAATGGGCTGTTATGGGATAGGCGCTTCTAGAATTGTAGCTGCAGCAATAGAACAAAATCATGATGAAAAAGGTATAGTCTGGCCTAATGCTCTAGCTCCTTTTCAAGTTGCTCTTGTAGAAGTTAATACGAAAAACAAAAAAGAGATAAAAGATAAATGTTTAGAAATTTATCAATTATTTAAAGAAAACGAAATTGAAGTCCTATGGGATGATAGAGACAAGAGACCTGGAGTTAAGTTTTCCGATATGGAAGTTATTGGGATACCTGTAACGGTAATAATAGGCGAACGAACTTTAGAAACAGGCGAAATTGAATTTAAAAACAGGCAAGATGAGAAACCTGAGCTAGTCTCTCATCAAGACCTAATTTCACTTATAAAGACTTAACTTAGCCTTTCTATAATCATTGCGTTTGCAGTGCCTCCGCCTTCACATATAGCCTGCAACCCAAACCTTGCTTCCCTTCTTTCAAGTTCATGAAGTAAAGTTGTCATAAGTTTAGCTCCAGTCCCTCCAAGCGGATGACCTAAGGCCATGGCGCCTCCATTAACATTTAATTTATCCAAATCTGCATTTAGTTCTTTGGCCCATGCCAACGGAACAGGTGCAAATGCTTCATTAACTTCATATAAATCTATATCTTCAATAGACATAGAAGCTTTATCCAAAACAGTTTTAGAGGCGGGTATGGGGCCGGTGAGCATAATAACAGGATCATCACCTGCTAGTGCTAACGCAACAACCTTTGCTCTTGGCTTTAGCCCAAGTTTTTCTAGACCAGCATCATTGACAAGCATAACTGCTGCAGCGCCATCGCAAATTTGACTAGAAGTTCCTGCGGTTAAAACCCCATCTTCCGAAAGAGTATTTAAACCCGATAGACTTTCCTCGCTAGCATCAAATCTTATACCTTCATCAACAGTTACCATTTCTTTATCGCCATTAGGTAGATCTCCTTCAACAGGAACAATTTCCCTATCAAAAAAACCTCCTTCAGTGGCATTAATAGCTTTCTGATGACTAGCTAGCGCAAAAGAATCTAGTTCTTCACGAGACATACCCCACCTATCTGCCATCATTTCAGCTCCTGTGAATTGGCTGAACTGAACTCCAGGATATCTTTCACTTGTTCCCTTACCACCATAAGGTTGTCCATGGCCTGCTTTAAAGCTATCTATTACAGCGGCTCCAATTGGAACTTGGCTCATTACCTCCACACCACCTGCTATAACGATATCTTGTGTTTCTGACATAACTGCTTGTGCAGCAAAATGTATAGCTTGCTGGGAAGATCCACATTGTCTGTCTACAGTAGTTCCAGGTACAGATTCAGGTAACGAAGAAGCAAGTACTGCATTTCTTGCAACATTTCCAGATTGAGCTCCAGATTGACTTACACAACCAAATATTACGTCATCTATCAGTTCAGGCTTAACTCCAGTTCTTTGAACAATTTCATCTAAAACTAATGCACCCAAATCAGTAGGATGCCATTGACTCAATTTACCATTTTTTCTTCCGCCGGGTGTCCTTACCGCACCAACAATATATGCATTTCCCATAATCTCTCCTTTATATTCATGAAAGTGGCGACTTTAAATGTCGCCACATTAGAATCCTATAACAAAATAGGCTTTATGAGAAAGAGAAATTAGTTCTCTTTATTGATTGCCTCTATAACTTGCTTCTCTATTGTCTTTAGTAACTTAGGGTTTTGTTCAAGAAACTCTATAGAGTTAGCTTTGCCTTGCCCTATTTTCTCGCCCTCGTAGCTATACCAGGCTCCAGCTTTCTCTATGATATCTAAATCGGCTCCCTTATCTATCAATTCTCCCAGCCTATTTATTCCTTTGTTATAGAGAATTTGAAATTCTGCCTGCTTAAAAGGAGGAGATACTTTATTTTTTACAACTTTAACTCTTGTTTCATTGCCTACAGCCTCATCACCATCTTTAACAGTCCCAATTCTCCTTATATCCATTCTTACAGAAGAATAAAATTTAAGCGCATTTCCACCAGCTGTTGTTTCAGGGCTACCAAACATTACACCTATTTTGTGTCTTATT
>CAYVAL010000189.1:0-2110 GCA_964449395.1 uncultured Gammaproteobacteria bacterium
GTATATATTCTTACTAATCCTTTATTTTTAAGTTGCGCATTATAGTCTATTGATACTCCATTTCTAACTTTTTTTGTATCTTCTGAATTTAATTCAATTTTATCCATTCCTCCTAGCATAGCGTCACAAGGTAAAAATTTTCTAATTAACGAATCTTGTGTCTCATCTAAACTGCATGATTCTTTGTCCAATACGAGCTCTCCTACCTTTAATCTTCTTAGGGATATCATAGTTGCACAAGACCCTAAATCCCTTCCAAGCTTTTCAACCAGGCTTCTTATGTAGGTACCTTTTGAGCAGGCTACTTTTAAAACAGCAGTATTTTTAGATTTTTTAATAAGCTCTATTTCTTTAATAACTATCTTTCTTGGTTCTCTATATAAATAAACTCCTTTTCTAGCCCAATAATAAAGAGGGTTACCATTTATCTTGATTGCTGAATACATAGGAGGAATTTGATTATGGATGCCTATCAAACCTTGTATGGATTGATCGAAGTTTTCTCTAAAGCCATTAAATTGGGTTTTAGATACTATTTGACCGGTAATATCTCCAGTATCTGTTTCAACTCCGAACTGTATACCTACTTCATACACCTTATCTAAATTAGATGCGTAATTACTATACTTAGTAGCCTCTCCAACACACACTGGGAGTAAACCTGTTGCCAAAGGGTCGAGTGTTCCACAATGACCTATTTTTTTAGTGCCTAGCTTAGAGCGCAGTTTATAAACACATTTAGCAGAAGTAATGCCTTCTGGTTTATCTATAATCAGAAATCCATTCATAGAGTTAGAAAAATTCTTCTATTTTAAAAAATATTTCTGGGGTTCTTCTTAAGTTGAGGTTTTGGCTTAGTTTTTTACGTATGAACCCTTTAGCTTTCTCAAGACCTTGCTTTACTTCATCAAGATTTACTTCACTGAAACTATTGCTTTGAGAGATAAGAATATCGGCTTTCTTCATATCAGGAGTTAGCATTACATTTAGCACTGTTATTCCTTGAACGCGAGGATCCTTAACCTCTTGTGAAAGGACTTGAGAAATTTCTACTTTTAATAGATCAGCAATCCGATCAGACCGCTTAAAATCTTGCGAAGGCATTTAATCGAGTGTTCTTTTTACTTCAATTCTATCGAAGACTTCAATTTTATCTCCAACTTTCACATCTCTGTAGTTGGCGACACCTATTCCACATTCAGTGCCCATAGGAACTTCATTTGCATCATCTTTAAATCTTTTTAAAGAGTCGAGTTCACCTTCGAAAATAACAATATCATCTCTCAAAACTCTTATAGGTTTATTTCGTTTTATAGTTCCTTCAATAACCATTGAACCGGCAATTTGTCCGAACTTAGGAGATTTGAAGATATCTTTTACTTCTGCAGTACCAAGAATTTCTTCTTTTACTTCTGGAGCTAAGTGACCTTCAACTGAAGTTTTTATGCCGTCGATCAAGTCATAGATAATACTGTAGTAAAGTATTTCGATAGATTCTTTTTCAGATAATGATTTTGCAGCATTATCAGCCCTAACATTAAATCCCATGACAAAAGCATTCGTGGTTAAAGCTAGATTAACATCGTTAGCATTTATAGAACCTACTGACTCATGCACGATGTTTATTTTGACTTCTTCATTTTCTATATTTTTTATCGATCCAATTATTGCCTCTAAAGAGCCATGTGTGTCGGCTTTTAGGACAATATTTAAAATTGTATGATTGCCTAGTTCAGATTCAAAGAGCATCTCAAGATTGGATATCTGATTTCGAGCTAATCTTTCTTGTCTAGATTTTTCCGCCCTTTCATTAGATATTTCTTTAGCCATTTTTTCGCTAGAAACTACCACAAATTCTTCACCAGCTTTAGGGGGAACATCTAAGCCTGTAATTGAAGCAGGAACTGAAGGGCCTGCTTCCGGTAAAGTCTGACCATTTTCATCTACGAGACTTCTTACTCTTTTAGTTTGCTCCCCAACAAGAATCATATCTCCTTTTTTTAGGGTGCCCTTTTGAACAAGAATGGTTGCAACAGCTCCTTTACCTACCTCTGTGGTTGAGTCTAAGACAACTCCAAATGCTGGGCCTTTATGATGAGCTTTTAGTTCT
>CAYVAL010000190.1:0-2109 GCA_964449395.1 uncultured Gammaproteobacteria bacterium
ACCAATCATATTTCCTATAATCGCTGCTACGGCAGAAGGATCTACAACTTCAGGATCACCCATTGACATCAAGTGACCTCCGACAGCAGAAGAAAAAGTCATAGGATCTTTAGATACGCTTATGATGTCTTCATGTTTTGTTAAAGCCCAAAAGCCAGGTTCAAAATCTAAACTTTCTTCATGCCAATAGATTGGGGCTTCCTCTCGAAGCCTTTTAAAAATATCAAACGGCTGTCCATTGATAAAAGTTTCCCACTTATCAAGTTCACAAATTTGACCTATGTTGTAAATGGGCTTAGGCATTTTTTAGAGCTGTTCTAGTATTGTTTCCGCTGAACTGACATCTAAGCCTGGACCAGATTCAACATTTAAAGCCGAAACAACACCATCATCTATAATCATTGCGTACCTTTGAGATCTAGTTCCGAGACCAAATCCACTTCCGTCCATCTCTAGACCGATAGAAGCTGTAAACTCTCCGTTTCCATCTGATAGCATCATTACATCATCTCCGACATTTCTATCTTCACCCCAAGCATTCATTACAAAAGGATCATTAACTGAAACGCACGCAATGACATCTACGCCTTTTTCTTTCAATTCGCTATTTTTTTCTAGGAATCCTGGCAAGTGTTGAACACTACATGTAGGAGTAAAAGCTCCAGGCACAGCAAATAGTACTACTTTCTTTCCAGAGGATATCTCTGTCATAGAAACAGGTTTTGGACCTTCGTCGGTCATAGTAGTTAGGTTTATTGAAGGTAAAGTATCACCAACTTGTATTGTCATTTTTTCTCCTTATTAAAAAAACTATTATAGGCTAAGAATTAATTTTGTTGCGAATCAAAGAGGTGTTATAGTAGACTAATACACCTTTAATGAAAACAATATGCGTTTAACTAATAAATTTTTTCTTCTCCTGAGTTTATTGTCCATAATAATAACAGGTTCAATCAAAGCCGAGAATCTTGCTGATGTCTATGAGTTAGCGCTTAAAAACGATCCTTTGCTCAGAGCAGCCGAAGCTACCTACAGAGCAGGCAAAGAAAATAAAAGACAAGGAATTGCAGGCCTTTTACCAACTCTAAGTATTTCCGGGAGCACTAACTGGAATGAATATAGGGTTGAAGAACAGCTACAGGATCAATATAACTCTAATTCCTATCTTGCGAACTTGAATCAACCTATTTTTAGGCTAGATAAATGGTTCCAGTTTGAAAGAGGCACTGCCTTATCAGAAGCTGCTGCAGCCGAATTTGCTTATCAACAACAAGAAACCATGATCAGAGTGGCTTCAGCTTATTTCAATGTCTTAAACTCTATTGATAGCCTCAATGCTGCAAAAGCAGAAGAAAAAGCAATAGGAAGACAAAAAGATTTAGCGAAGAAAAGATTTGATGTTGGCCTTGCAGCCATTACCGAAGTACAAGAAACACAAGCCGCTTTTGATCTTACTGTAGTGTCTCGAATTGCCCGGGAAGCTCAACTTGATTCAGCCCAAGAAACACTTACATCTATTGTGGGTAGAGATATAAAACTTCTTTCTCCCTTAATAGATGAATTTGAAATCTCTTTACCAGACCCTCTTGATAGGGAGAGTTGGGTATCCTTAGGTTTAAAAAATAACTATCAATTAAAATCTGCAAAGCTTCAAAGGGATGCAGCTCAAGCTGCAGCAAGAGGATCTGCTTCAAATCATCTTCCCCAGATAGACCTAGTAGGGAGAGTTTCACAAAGTACTTCTAAGCAGGGAAAGTTTGGCGGGTTTATACAAAATCCCTTATTTGGTATCGAACAAGATACAAGACAATATTCAATACAATTTAGTTTACCTTTATATGCCGGTGGGGCCATAAGTTCTGCACGAAGACAGGCATACGCCAATTATGATAGGTCCAAAGAACAGGCTATTTATACTGAAAGATCAACAATCAAAGATGTCAGATCGAACCATTTTGGAGTTCAAACACAAGTAGCAAATGTCACTGCAAGAAAACAGGCCCTTGCTTCTGCTGAATCTGCCTTAGAAGCTACTCAAGTTGGATATGAAGTTGGAACAAGAAATACTGTGGATTTACTCGATGCACAAAAAAGACTTTTTCAAGCTCA
>CAYVAL010000191.1:0-2087 GCA_964449395.1 uncultured Gammaproteobacteria bacterium
CATTATCGGTCTCTTTTCTTTATCCCTATTGCCACCACATCCAAATAGACACCACATAGGCTCGTTGTGAAAATTTCTAATCTCTTTCAAAGCACACTCTAATGCTTCCGGTGTATGGGCATAATCAACATAAATTGTAAGATCATCTTTAATAATCTTTTCAAGTCTTCCTCTAGGTAATTTTATTTCTTTACTGATTGCTGAAATGGATTCAGGGTTAACCCCTTCTAGAATTAGAGCTGCAATTGAACAAATTACATTTGAAGCCAAATATCTTGAAATAGTTTGTAATTCAAAATTTAAGTGACTATCTAACGCCTTTAAATTTATCTTTAAACCTAAAGGGCTTTTTTCAAAAGCAGCCTGAAAGTCAGCTGATTCTCCTATAGAAACACTATAACAATCATAGTTTTCTCTAACTAAGTCAGAATATAGCTTTTTACCAAAGGGGCTGTCGATACATACGATGCTTGTTTTTGGTTCTAGATTAAAAAATAACTTTCGTTTTGCAGAGGTATAGTTTTCTAAATTACCATGATAGTCAAGATGGTCATGAGAGAAGCTAGTCAAAACTGCGTAGTCTATGCTTAATCCTTTTAATCTATCTTGATCTAGGCCATGAGAAGAAGCTTCCATTGCTAAAAATTTAGCATTATGATTTAAAGCTTCTACAATGTTTTCATTGATTGAAATAGAATTTGGTGTTGTCAGATTGGCTTGTTCTAATGAATAACCATCTTTAGAAAAATTAATAGTACTCATATAGGCACATTTATTTCCCAATAAGTTACTCATACTAGAAAAAGTTTCAACAGATGTAGTCTTTCCATTTGTGCCCGTAACACAAAAAGTTTTTATCTTAGAACTTGGATTTTTGTAAAATCTTGAAGCGAAAGTACCAATATTTTTTTTGAGTTGATCAAAATATATAACATTTGGAATATCTTTATGGTGAGTGTCAGAAACAACTAATGCCGCGCCTTTATCTAGTGCAGATCTAATAAACATATTTCCGTCCATATTATTACCCTTGAAAGCAAAGAATATTCCTCCCTTTTGAACATCCCTACTATCAAGATGTATGCTACCAATCTCAATATCCTTGAAATTCTTTAGGTCTTTTAATTCTTCAAGAAATTCGATTGATTTCATCTATATCTTTAAGTCTTTTGATAAAAAGATTTGTTGCATAATATTTGAGAATACTGGAGCTGAGACTTTACCGCCAGAATAATCCTCACCAGATAGACCATGTAAAACTACAACCGCTAGAAATTCAGGATCCTTAGATGGAACAAATCCTGCAAAAGTTCCAGTATAAGTAGTTTCTTCTGCTAAGGTTTCTTTTGCTGTACCTGTTTTACCGGCAACAATCATATTTTTAATTCTAGCTTTAGATGCAGTACCGCCTTCTGAATTTACTGTTTCTACTAACATATCCAAAATTATTTGATTAGTTTCTGCAGAGATGACCCTTTCTTTCATAGGTTTATCAAAGCTATGCTCTGTAAATAGCTTTAACTCAATGAAATTGCCGTCATTAGCAAATACTGAATAGGCTTGAGCAATCTGAATAGCAGATAATGTCATACCATAGCCGTAACAAGAGCTTACCTTGTCTCTAGGAGTGAATTGAGAGGCATGAGGGAGAAAGCCTTCACGCGCTGGAATCATAATAGATGTTGGGTATCTTCCAATTCCAAATTTTTTATAATAATTTGTAAGATGCTCTATTTTTTGTTTCTCACATAATTTGACCATCCCTACATTACTAGAAAAAGAAATTATTTCAGAAAGGTTTAGGAGTCCGTAATCTCTAAAATCACTAGTCCTAAAACCTTCAAACTCTATCCATCCGGGAGATGTATTAATTTTTGAAGATAAAGAATGCTTGTTCGATTCCACAATTGCAGACATAGCTAAGGGTTTAAGAACTGAACCAGGCTCAAATACGTCAATAGTTGCTCGATTTCTTAACCTAGACATATCTGTTAAATTTCTTCTTCTTGAGGGATCAAAAGAAGGAGAATTAACTAAAGCTAAGATGTCTCCTGATTGTGGGTCTATAACTACTACTGAGCCAGCCT
>CAYVAL010000192.1:0-2080 GCA_964449395.1 uncultured Gammaproteobacteria bacterium
TTCTTTTCAGTTGCCCATCTGTTGTTACCATCCATGATAATGGCCACATGCTTTGGAATTAATTCATTAGAGTTGCCTTCCATGTTTAAAAAACTAGAAGTCTAAAAGGTCTTTTTCTTTTGCTTCCAATGCCGAATCAACCGTTGCAATGTATGCGTCAGTGAGTTTTTGTATTTCCTCCTCCCCTTGGCGCTCTTCATCTTCAGAGATTTCCTTTTCCTTTAGAAACTCTTTTAGTTGTGTATTGCCTTCCCTTCTGGCATTTCTAACAGATATTTTGGCATTCTCGGCTTCTGATTTTGCTTTTTTAATAAAATCTCTGCGAGTTTCTTCAGTAAGGTCAGGGAGTATGACTCTTATGGTATCTCCAGAAGTAGCCGGATTCAGTCCAAGATCAGACTCTGCTATAGACCTTTCTATTTGCTGAACAACACCTTTTTCCCATGGAACAATGGCTAAGGTTTTGGCATCTTCAATTGAAATGGTAGCCACCTGATTTAGTGGAGTAGGCTTATCGTAATAATCTACTCTTATGCTATCTAATAATGCAGGAGTAGCCCTGCCAGTTCTTATCTTCTTAAATGCAACTTCTAGTGCATTTAAGCTTTTCTCCATGCCAGATTTGGCATCTTCCAGAATCTCATTTAGCATTTAACTTTCAATTTGGGACATTACTTCGCTAGCAAAATCTACTTTTTCCACTTCTATGCCTTCACCAACTTCATATCTTGTGAAACCTAGGATATTAGCATTATTATCAGCAAGAAGTTTACTAATTTTTTGATTAGGATCTTTTACAAAATCCTGTTCAGTTAAGCTCACTTCTGACAAAAATTTAGAGACCTTACCTTCAATCATTTTTTCTACAATTTCAGGTGGTTTACCTGAGTCTTCTGACTGTGCTTTAAAAATTTCTCTTTCCTTCGCGATAACATCTTGAGGAATATCATCTGGAGAAACAGCCATAGGATCTGTGGCTGCAGCGTGCATAGCAATATCATTAGCAAGAGCTTCTGTGCCCCCTTCTAATGAAATAATACATCCTATTTTACTGTTACTATGCAAATAAGAGCCAGTAACTGTTGAATTTTCAGTCTTAGCCACTCTTCTTACAACTATATTTTCACCCAGTTTCTGAACTAATTTTTCTCTATTTTCTTCAATACCTTCAGCTAATAATTGCTCTAAAGATTTTTCTGAATTATCAACAAAAGTACTAAGTGTTTCATCAGTAAATCTTATATAAGAGTCATCTCTTGCCACAAAATCTGTTTCACAATTCACTTCAATCATAAAGAAATCTTTACCATTACTCTTAATTGCAATCAGTCCATCAGCTGCAGATCTCCCAGATTTTTTGCTAGCCTTTAATCCACTGGTTTTTCTTAACTCCTCGATAGCTAAATCAAGATCTCCATTAGCCTCTTCAAGAGCTTTCTTGCAGTCCATAAGGCCTAAGCCTGTTTTTTCTCTAAGTTCTTTTACTTGTGAAGCTGAAATAGTAGTCATATTTAGTCCTCTGATTTATTTTGATCATTATCTTCATTCGAAATTGACGGTTCAACTTCAGAAGAAGAAGGTTCTTCGGGTTCGCTTTTTACAGGATTTGAAATTTCAGGGTCTTGATCTTTGACATCTTCGATATCTGTTTTAGCAACTTCCTCTTTTTTTTCTTTAATGTCTTCAGCACTGGGACTTTCTTTTGGCGTGACCTGTTCAGGACTTTCCGCCTTTCTGACTATGGCCGGTCCAGATTGAGGTTCTTCTTGTTTTAGTCCTGTTGCTTTTTCTGAGCCCTTAAGACAGGCATCAGCTACGGCTTCAGAGAATAACGCGATAGATCTGATAGAGTCATCATTACCAGGTATGACATAGTCGATGCCTTCTGGATTACTGTTGGAATCTACTATACCTACTATTGGAATTCCCATTTTACTTGCTTCAGATACGGCAATAGACTCTCTGTTTACATCTATAATGAACAAAGCATCTGGAAGTCCTCCCATTTCAGTAACTCCACCTATAGATTTCTCTAATCTATCGATATCCCTTTGAATTTTTAAACCCTCTTTCTTTGTTA
>CAYVAL010000193.1:0-2068 GCA_964449395.1 uncultured Gammaproteobacteria bacterium
TTGTACACTCACAAATTTTCATGATCAATTATATTTATATCAGCCATATAACCTTCTTTAATTTGTCCTCTATCCATCAAGCCGAAAGTTTCAGCAGTCTCTTTAGTCTGTTTTCTTACAAGAAACTCTAGAGGAATCTTTTCTCCCTTGACTCGATCTCTGGTGTAATGAGCTATATTCCAAGTTGGCATACTGGCATCACATATAAGACCACAATGCGCACCTCCATCACTAAGCCCTGCAACTGAGCTCTCAAATTCCATCATCATTTTATAGGTATCTAGATTGTGATCAGGGTAGGGAGAAAATGGAGCCCAAACGAAAGTTTTGCCATCATTTTTAAGCATCTCATCGTACATTACTTCCATAACCGATTTATTCGAGCTTTCAGCTATCCCGGCGATACTTTCTTCATAAGAAGGTTCATAGTCAGGTATTTCGTCCATTGGGAACTGTTTATCAAATGCAGTCATAAGAGTGTAAATCATATGATTTTTATCTACTGCTGGCTCTTCTGAAAGTATCCTTTGTTTGAAAGATTCATCTTTCATAGCTTCAACTTTTTCCTCTAAAGTTTTGTATGCTATCTCTGCATAACTTGGATGAGCAATAAAAGGGTGAACAGTGGATTCTAGGCTGAAAAGCATACCCGTAGGCCTACCTGGAAATTGAGGTCTGATTTTTACACCTTTAGAAAAATTTTCTTCACAATATTTCCAAGTTTCAACTGGATTCCCGCCAGTTTGAGCATAAGTAAGAGTTCTATCGGACTTTTCTACAAACTCTTTTACCCAATCTAATTCAATATCTTGATCCATCCAGTCTGAGACTATTTCTAAAGTACCTTGTCCAAGATCAGCGATAGTATTAGCAATTGTTCTCATTTCTTTAGCGGTTGCCTCTGTTCCAGGGACATATTCCCCAAATTTATCTCTATGAAGATATGTTCTAGAAGTGCTAAATCCCAGGGCACCTGCTTCTATGGCTTCCTTGGTTATCTGTGCCATTTCAGCTATTTCGCTATCTGAAGCTTCTTCTTTGCCTTGGCATCTATCCATGCCCATAACATAGGATCTAATTGGCCCATGTCCAATCATCGCCCCAATATCCATGGCGTAGTTATTTTTCCCAATTGAATCAAGATACTCTGGAAAGCTTTCCCAATCCCAGCTAACACCCTCATTTAATGCAACGCCAGGTATATCTTCTACACCCTCCATTAGTTGCACCAAGAATTCTTCAGTTCCAGGTTTTACTGGCGCAAACCCAACACCACAATTACCCATAACCACAGTGGTGACTCCATGCCAGCAAGAAGGAGTTAAGTACTCGTCCCAACAAACCTGACCATCGTAATGAGTGTGAATATCTACCCATCCAGGAGTAACTAAGTTGCCTTCAGCATCTATTTCTTTATTTCCACTTTCCTCTACTAAACCTATTTTGGTAATACGATCTCCATCAATAGCTATATCTCCCATATAGGATTCTTTTCCGCTGCCATCAACAATTTTGCCATTTCTTATTACTAGATCATGCATAGTCTTTCCTTAAAAATTTTGTTAATGATAGCTTTTCTCCAATAAGAAAACAAAAGAATTGCTGTTGCGTGCTAACCAATTCTTAGTATCATGATTTCGAGGAGAAAATAGTGAAAGTAGTAAAACCTGAAACAGTAGGGCTCGATTCAAATATTTTAAAAAATATAGGTGCCTATCTAGATGAAACATATGTTAAAGACGGTAGATATGTTGGAACTTTAACTTTGGTCGCAAGAAAAGGTGAAATTGCCTATCTAGATTCACTTGGTTATATGGATAGAGAGAATGAAAGGCCCATGCAAGAGGATGCCATTTTTAGAATCTATTCCATGACGAAATCGGTCACCAGCATAGCTATAATGCAGCTGTTAGAGAAAAGTAAATTCAGATTAGATGACCCAGTTCATTGGTATATACCTCAATTTAAAAATATGGGTGTATTTCAGGCAGGAGTTTTTCCTAATTTTGTTACTTCAAAGCCCAAGAGGCCTATGACTATTAAAGATCTACTTACTCATATGTCTGGT
>CAYVAL010000194.1:0-2066 GCA_964449395.1 uncultured Gammaproteobacteria bacterium
TTATAATTTTGATATTATTTTTATGTGCTACAGAGACAAGTTCTTCAAAATCTTCTATTTTTCCAAATAATGGATCTACAGAGGTATAGTGACTTACGTCATATCCCATATCTTTCATAGGAGATGTGAAGAAAGGAGACAACCAAATGGCATCTACTCCTAAGCTACTTATATAATCTATCTTTTGAGTTACTCCTTTTAGATCTCCTATACCATTACCAGAAGTATCAAAGTAAGACCTTGGGTATATTTGATAAATAACAGCCTTCTTCCACCAATCATTCATTATTTAATTTTGATTTTAACCATCGAATAAGTTTATGTTCGAAAGGACGAATAACTTTATAGCTCTTCATATCCTCCTCTAGATTTTGAATGGCCTTTATCAGATCCACCACGGCTTGTTGATTAGTTAATATTGATGAAACAGGGTCTACATGAACTCTAACGGTAAACAAAACAGAACGAGAGTTTTCAAGTCGTCTAAGAGTTTGTCTTTCAACTCTTAAAAATAAATCTTCTGGATTAATATTTTTGATCTCTACAAGAGACTTACTTCCAATGGGTTGAAATAATTCCGGACTATCAAAAATTGACCAATTAAACCTTTCAAAAACTTTGTTATCTGGAAGGTTTCTAAAAATATTATTAACTCTTGAGTCTATTTGTTCATAACCTGGAACTTCTTTATGTATTTCGGATAAAGATTGCTTATGCTTTTCATTAAGAGACCATCTCGTTGGGGCACATAACGAAGCTGATTGAAGGTAAAAGACTTCTTTTTTAGGTTCCATAATAATCAGATCTTCTTGGACAAGAAGAGACGCCAGCTCTAGCGGGTTCTTGAAATCTTTATAGTAGTAAATTGTACTACTTTTAATTACTTCAATTGATTCTCGAGTAACTTTATATGCGTCGCTATAAAAATCTTTCAAATGATCTAATAAGATATCTAAGACTTCCTTTTGTATTTCAATAGAATCTGGAGGAGTGATTAAAACGTCTTTTTTTCTTTTTTTATAAAGTTTTTGCTTTAATTCAATTTCTTGAAGAAATAAATTATCTATTTCTAACCAAGATGACTCTTCTATAGGCCTGAGCCCAATATCTACTCCACCTTTTCCATCTATATACGGTTGATGGATGGGAAGGTTCAAATTAATTTAGTCCTCTTTTTTTAAGTAGAGGCTCTATCTCTGGTTCTTTACCTCGAAACCTAACATATTGAGTCATGAGGTCATCAGTATTGCCTGCAGCGTAGACGTATTTTTTAAGCTTGTCGGCTGTCTCTTTATCAAACAAGCCCTTATCTTTGAAGGCTTCAAAGGCATCTGCTTCAAGCACTTCAGTCCAAAGGTAACTGTAGTAGCCGGATGAATAGCCGCCAGCAAAAATATGTCCAAAATAGGTACTTCTGTATCTACTTTCTATTTCAGGAATAAGTCCTAAATCATTTAAGGTTTCATCTTCAAATTTATCTATATCTTCAATCAGACCTTGATCGGTATGGTACGCCATATCCAAATGAGCAGCCGCAACATATTCTGTAGTTGCAAAACCTTCATTAAAAGTTCCAGCTGCAGAAATCTTGTTTAATAAGTCTTCTGGTATGGTTTCTCCAGTTTCATAATGTTTTGCAAACGTTTTAATTACTGAAGGTTCTCTTGCCCAGTTTTCCATCATTTGTGAAGGAAACTCTACGTAATCTCTTGTAACTGATGTGCCAGATAAACTAGGGTACTGGGCATCAGACAAAAGGCCATGTAAACCATGTCCAAATTCATGAAATAATGTTTCTACTTGTTCAAAGGAAAGTAAAGATACTCCATCTGCATTTTCAGGAGGAAAGTTACAAACATTTATGACTATAGGTATGATCTCGCCATCAAACTTACTTTGACTTCTAAAAGTATTCATCCAAGCACCACCACCCTTGTTTGGTCTTAGAGTAAAATCTGTATAAAAAATTCCTATAACTTTTTTATTTAAATCTTCAACAATAAATGACCTTATATTTTCTCTATATTTAGGTAAATCATTTCTTTCAGTAAAGGTTATATCAAATA
>CAYVAL010000195.1:0-2065 GCA_964449395.1 uncultured Gammaproteobacteria bacterium
TTCAGTTAACCAGTTATCCATTAATTCATTGAATTTTTCTGGATGTTCCATCATTGGAGCATGACCACATTTGTCAATCCAGAATAAATCTGAATCCGGAAGTTTTTCATGGAACTCATCAGCTACTTCAGGAGGGGTGATGGATGCCTCGAACCTTCTGAAACCAGCTTTAGCAAAGCGTGGATTACAGTTTGTAGGATCAACTACCTACAAAGAATTCAGGGGTATTTTTGAAAAAGATAGGGCTCTCTCTAGAAGATTCCAAAAAGTAGAAGTTAGTGAACCCTCGATCGATGAAACATTTAATATTCTAAAAGGGCTGAAAGATCGTTTCGAAGAACATCATGAGATTAAATATACAGAAGGCTCTTTAAAAGCTGCTGCCTCTTTAGCTTCTAAACATATAAATGATAGATATCTACCCGACAAAGCTATTGATGTAGTAGATGAAGCAGGGGCCAGACAAAAGCTTGTACCTGCCTCCAAAAGAAAAAAAACAATAAACGAATTAGATATTGAAAAAATAGTTGCCTCGATTGCACGTATACCTGAGAAGACTGTTTCTACATCAGATAAAAAATCTCTAGAGAAATTAGAAGAAAATCTTAAACGGGTCATATTCGGACAAAATGAAGCTGTTGAAAGCCTTTCTTCGGCAATAAAGCTTGCAAGAGCAGGATTAAGGGTTGATGAGAAGCCTGTGGGTTCATTTTTATTTTCTGGTCCTACAGGAGTAGGTAAGACAGAGGTGAGCAAGCAACTTGCCAAGATTATGGGTATTGAATTTGTCAGGTTCGATATGTCTGAATATATGGAAAGACACACTGTATCCAGATTGATAGGCGCTCCTCCAGGATATGTAGGATATGATCAAGGTGGATTACTAACAGAGTCAGTTAATAAACATCCACATTCAGTTATCCTGTTAGACGAAATTGAGAAAGCCCACCCTGAAGTCTTTAATATTCTTCTACAGGTCATGGATCATGGGACATTGACTGATAATAATGGCAGAAAAGCAGACTTTAGAAATACTATAGTAATTATGACAACCAATACCGGTGCTCAAGATATGAGTAGAGCAAGTATGGGCTTTCAAACACAAGATCATACTAGCGATGCTACAGAAATGATTAAAAAAACTTTTTCTCCAGAATTTAGAAATAGACTTGATGGAATAATTCAATTTAACCCTTTGCCAACAGAGGTTATACGTACGGTTGTAGATAAGTTTTTGGTTGAGTTGCAAGTTCAACTAGAAGCTCAAAAAGTACAACTCGATGTTTCTGATGAAGTTAGAAATTGGTTGTTAGAAAATGGCTATGATAAAAATATGGGAGCAAGACCTATGCAAAGACTTATACAGGACAGTATAAAGACGGTTCTTGCTGAAGAAATTCTTTTTGGCAAGTTATCTAAATCAGGCGGTATTGCTTATGTCTCTTTAGAGAAAGGAAAAATAGAAGTTAAATTTAAGGAGAATACTAAGAAGCGAGAAAAGGTTTAGTTATGAGATTCTTGTTGACAGTCCTCATCATCTTTTCTGCTCAATTCTATAGTCAAGAAGAACTAAATACAGCTGATGCTCCAAATACAATTCTTTTTTGGAATACTTCTCAAAAACTAGAAGGATTTAAAAATTTTAAAGAATTTCTTCCAACAAGATTAGTTTCAAAAAGTACTCAACCTTATCCATTAACTTATAATTTACTTAACCTATCTGAACTGAAATATACCTTTAAAGGAGAAGAATTCTCTATAGAAGATTTCATTAAAACTTTTAAGGTTGCTGGCTTAATTGTTATTCGTGATGGAGTTATTCTCTATGAAGATTATAACTTTGGAAATGATGAGTCGTCTGCATGGGTTTCCTTTTCTGTTACGAAGTCAGTAACATCTATGCTTCTGGGTGCTGCGATCCAAGATGGATTTATTAAGTCCGTTGAAGACAAGGTAACAACTTACTTACCCCAATTAATTAGTAGTAAATATAAAAATGTCTCCATAAAAGAAGTTCTTCATATGTCTTCTGGTGTTGATTGGAATGAAGATTACACCGACCCTC
>CAYVAL010000196.1:0-2062 GCA_964449395.1 uncultured Gammaproteobacteria bacterium
GAGATAAAAGATCATCAAACAAAAGAATTTTTAAATCCAAAAAACTTTGCTATTTCAGTAGATAAGATTAACGATGTTGCAGCTGAAATTTATAAGATAGATGAGTTCTTAGATAAGAATGAATGCAGTCTTTTAATAAACAAAATTAAAAGCAAACTTCGACCTTCCACAATAGCAACATCAGGTGTTTATGATGATTCTTTTAGAACTAGTAGTACGTGTGATTTAGGCAATCTAGATGATCTATTTATGCTAGAAATTGATAGAAGATTATGCAACTTTATAGGTATAGAATCTTCTTTTGGAGAAATAGTCCAAGGTCAGCACTATACAGAAAACCAAGAGTTTAAAGCTCACACTGACTATTTTGAAGGCACTCAATTACTTGAACATGATGGTGGCAGAGGTCAAAGAACCTATACCTTTATGATATACCTAAATGATGTTAGCGAAGGTGGTGAAACAGAATTTCCAAGATTAAATAAATCATTTCAACCAAAGCAAGGTACTGCTTTGATATGGAACAATCTGAACGAAGATGGAAGTGTCAATAGTAATACTATTCATCAAGCCCATCCCGTCATAAAAGGGGAAAAAACAGTTATTACTAAATGGTTCAGACAAGCAAGTTTAGCTCTTAAGTCTGAAGCGAATGATTTAAATAAACACATTCAAACTTATACAAATGATGGGTTTAGAAAAGAACGATTAAATGAAGAGTTATTTAAAGAGATAAAATTATATCTTGCTCAGCATAAAAATAATTTCGATGACGAATTTGTTGAAGGAAACTTTATACAATCTGAAGAAATAGACGTGCCAAGTAGGTTATTTGAATTAAGTGATGAGCTAAAAAGTAAAATACATAATTCCTTACAAAAACCATTGGAATCTTGGAGTAATACAAAACTTGAACCTACTTTTGTTTACGGCATTCGAGAATACAAAAAAGGTGCTGTATTGGTACAACATAGAGATAGAAAAGAAACTCATATCATTAGCGCCATTATCAATATCGATAAAAGAGTTGATAGTGATTGGCCGCTAGAGATTGAAGACCACTTTTATAGAAAACATGAAGTATTTTTGGAGCCTGGAGAGGTATTATTTTATGAAAGTGCAAGACTTTTACACGGAAGACCTACCCCTTTAAAAGGCGAGAGTTATTCCAATATATTTTGTCACTACATGCCAAGCCCTTAAATTAACTACCTTTAATTGTTCGGATCACTGTTAGACTTAAAAAATAGATGTTTGTTAAAGTCCATAATCCATAAGAAAGTGTAAGAACAAAACTGCTTGAGTCAGGGTAGTACAATAAAACGATAGTAGCTAGGATCCAAAGTAACAGAACTAATAAGGAAGTTTTTCTGAGTTGAACTACTCTAAAAGGATGGAGATATTTAAAAGGTATAAAGGTCAATAT
Source organism: uncultured Gammaproteobacteria bacterium (assembly GCA_964449395.1). Lineage (GTDB taxonomy): Bacteria > Pseudomonadota > Gammaproteobacteria > Magnimaribacterales > Magnimaribacteraceae > Magnimaribacter. The sequence continues at coordinate 1,427 of CAYVAL010000196.1, forward strand.
TGAGAGAGCAAGAATAATATAAAAATTAGTCAATGCCGAGGTACCTAAAAGATAAAAATATAAAATTACGATATTCCATAATGCAGGAAATCCGGAGAAATAAAAGTCAGTAGTTTTTACATTATTATTTGCAAAGGTATAACAAGAGACCACGAGGATAATGGATACCGAAAGAAGTTCGAAACCTTCTGGAACAAATCCACACCAATAAATTACGAAGGAAGGAATAAAAACATAATTTAGGAAATCAATGATATTGTCTAAAATTTCTCCATTAATAGCTGGAGTGTGTTGTTTGACGTTAGCAACCCTTGCAAATGTTCCATCTATTCCGTCTATAGATAATGCTATAGCAAGAAAAAAGAAAACAACGGGTATATTTTGATCAATAGCAGAAATTAAGGCTAAAAAACTAAATACAACACCAGAGACTGTAAAAATATGAACTAGGTAGGATATATAGACTTTAAACAAAGCAGAATTACTTAAGTTTTTCTAACATTTCTCCCATCATTTGATGAAGGGTATTAACAGCCTGTAATGGCCTTACTAAGACTTTAAATTCCGTTATCTTATCCTTTTCATTCCAAGTAATAAGATCTATACCATTAACATAAATACCATTCATCTCTGTTT
>CAYVAL010000197.1:0-2058 GCA_964449395.1 uncultured Gammaproteobacteria bacterium
TTGCTTGATAGTCCCGCATGTAAGTCCTCAATCAATACAAATTTTAGGCCCTTAAAGGAGACTTTTAATGATCTACTTGATGATATAAATTTTGATGAGTCTTTTGTGGTGGACCAAAGTAAAAGAAATAAAACCCTTTTAAGGGTGGTAGGAGTTTCTGGCTTTTCTTCTCTTCAGAAATTAATAAATGATTTAAATTCACAATTTCTTGTTTATGAAAGTCTGATTACAGAGATTGAAGGAGATACTGTCCTTATTACAGTCTCTCATTATGGAAGAAATATAGAATTTTCCAATCTCCTCAAAAAGAATTCAAGGTTTGAAGCAATAGAATTACAATCTGAAGATATAATTTCATTTAAATACAAAAACGTTTAAGTATATGTTGTCCATAATACCTAATTTGATTACCGGAATGAGGTTTATATTGGTTGTTCCAATAAGTATTTTTATATACCAAGGCAATGACATGCCTGCGTTGTTTCTATTTGTGTTCGCAGGCCTTTCAGATGGCCTGGATGGTTTTTTAGCAAGAAAATATAATTGGACAAGTGACTTTGGTCAATTTGCAGATCCATTAGCTGATAAATGCTTAATTCTTGCCACTTTATTAGCTTTTGCTTTCTCTGAAAAGTTACCCTTATGGTTTGTGTATTTGATGCTTTCAAGAGATGGAATTATTTTGATAGGCGCCATGCTGCATTTACTTTTATTTGAAAATACACAAGCACTTCCTAATAGATGGGGTAAGCACTATACAGGATGGACTATAGCACTTTTTATAATTGTACTTGCTCAATCCTCTTTTAAGATTTTACCTTTTTACATTGAATGGATTGCTATGGCAGGAGTGATATTCTTTTTCATGCTGAGTCTTTTTACTTATTTTAAGAATGAAGGCCGGATTATCTTTAAACAAATTTTATGAATGAAGCGCCTGATCAATTAAGTTTAAATATTAAATTGGACGACTCAGTTAGTCTTGAGAAATTTATTTATTGTGAAACTAATAAGAATTCCATAGATTTAATTAAAGGGACTTTAGCAATCGATTGTATATCAAAGTTATTTTATATCTGGGGACGAAAGGGGGTAGGTAAGTCTTATATTGTTCAAGCCTTGAATAAAGAATTTATTTCAAGAGATAAACAAACTTTTCATATATCTTTGAATGATAAACGGATAACTTCCCATGAAATTTTTCAGAACCTTGGTTATTTAGATGTTATTTTTATTGAGGATTTAGAATCTTTACCAAAAGATAAAGATTGGGAAATGGAATTATTTTCTTTAATTAATGATGCTTTTGAAAGAGGTACAAAGATTTATTTAACTTCCAATACAGTATCAAAGGATTTGGATATTGAGTTAATAGACCTTCAGTCACGACTCTCTTATTTTACAGCTATTGAAATCCCCGAGATTGCTCAAGAAGAAAAAATTGATGCTTTAATTCAATCTTCTAGAAGAAGAGGTATTCATCTTGATACAAAGACTCTTCAATTTATTATCAACAACACTTCGAGAAGCTTGTCGGATTTACTGAGTTTAATTAATGAGTTAGATGGCTTTTCGTTAAAACAAAAGAAAAAAGTAACCCCCTCTCTGGTCAGGGAACTTCTAAAGATCAGATCTAACAGTCTTCGCAGATAATATAAATACCCTTCGGATCATTCAATGCATCCATGTCTTTAAGGGTGCTGACAGCTTTTTTTAGTAATAAATTATCTCTGATATAAGAAGGAATAGCCCATCCAACGTATCCTGAGAGTCTATTAAAAAGCTGTTCTCTCCAATCAACTTTCTGTTTTGGGTAATAAGAACTATACTCATCAATACCGGCAAGTTCAGCTGCTCTTTCTACAGCCATCTGAAGATCACCAATATTATCTATTAAGCCCAGCTCCAAGGCTTTAGATCCGGCCCAAACGCGACCTTGTGCAATTTTGTCTACATCTTCAAGAGGAATATTTCTTGCTTCGCTTACCAATCCTATGAATCTTTTGTACCCATATTCTATTTCACTTTGGATTATTGCCGATAAACCTTTATCTAATG
>CAYVAL010000198.1:0-2050 GCA_964449395.1 uncultured Gammaproteobacteria bacterium
TTGCATCTAAAGCCACATAAGGAGAATCAAAATTAATATAGAGATTATTAGATTGATAACTAAAATCACCCTGTAAGCCTTTAATATCGAATGATGTATTTTCTACATCTATATTCTTAAAAGATGCTCTAAAAAAATTATCTGGCTCATAAGGCCTTATTAATATCTTATGAACCGTTCCGTTTAAACTATTCACTCCTAAATTATTAAAGAGAGATAGCTGAGTTAAGGAATTGAAGTTTCCAATATCTACCTTCGGTATATTGATTTCTAGATTTTGTTTATTAAGGCTAAGTAAAAAATCCGGTAAGACTAAGTCTTTATCTGAATTTAAAAATGAACCTACTTGCACCATCTTTTGCTCTGAATCTATTAACTTAAAGCTAGCGGATGCAGCACTAATTCCAAATACCTCTTTTTCTAACGAGAAGTCTAGATTTCCGTATAGATCAATGAGTTTATTATTGAATAACGAAAATTTTGAATCGGTCGTTAAAATAAGATTGTGATCGCATTTTGAACAGAAATTCTTTGCCAGTGCGCTATTTACCCTGAAGTTAGTTGAAGTAACATGACCGTTAATTAGATTTCCATTTGAGTTTTCTTTAGAGATCAAAGTTATTTGAAATCTTCCATCTAAACCATCCTTACCAATAAGCTTTAAATAAGGAGATTTCAAGGACAAAGAACTTTCTAAGCTACCGCTAAAGAGTTCTGTGGAATCACTATCCTGAATAGTAAATTTTTTTAAATTAATTGAGCTAATAAAGGGATTAAATAAATTCAGATTATTAATTTCTTTATTACTCTCAGTATCATCTTCGTAAATAAATGTTGTTTTATTAATTTCAATTTTAGAGAGGATTGAACTTGAAAAAGGATACAAAAGAGAGAAATGAATCTTAATATCTTCCAACATTAAATACTCTATATCAGATCTTAAAATAAAGCTTTCAAGGTGTAGAAAGGGTTTAGTTGGGTGCCATCTTGAATCTTGAATTTTAATATCTAGACTGTCTGCAAAAAATAGATTAGTTAGAAAAGTAAACGATTTTTGGTTCGTCAGAACTATAGAAACTATCAATACCACTGCGAGATAAATTGCAGATGAAAGTAACAAAAAATTAGTTATCTTCTTCATTGATAAATTAAGATTTCATTCTTTTCCGTCGATACGCTCTCAGGATAAAAAAAACTAGAGGCCAAGCAAATGCAGAACTTATAGCAAAGATAAATGCAGTTAAAATGTAACTAGAATCTATTAAAGAACTGTCCCTTTGAAGACCATAGAAATCAAATGCAAAAACTAGTTTAAATATAAAAAATAGAAAAAATAGTATTGTCGACTGTTGCCAGATAGGTGAAACTCTAAATTGATAAAAAAATCTCTGACAAATATAAGTTATCAATACAAACATAACTGCATGTAATCCTAAAACCGTTCCAGTTGAAAGATCCAAGACTACTCCAAAAAATAATGCCTCAAGAATACCAACCTTATCCGGTAAAGCCATGTTCCAATAGATCAAAAAAAGTAAAGTAAAAAGTGGCATCCAGCTCATTGCAGACTCAGGTGGTAAGTATAGATCAAGTGAAATGGCTACAATAAGCGATAAATAAATCCAAACTTTATTTCTCTGAGAATTACGCATCGCTATATATTAAGAAAAAATTCTTGTTACTTGGAGATTGAGAAAACTTAACTTTAACTTTTAAAAATTCACTATCTACTGGATTATTTATTGAAATAATCCTGCCGACTATTGCACCTTTTGGAAATATTTCTGCTAATCCAGAGGTGTATAAAATCTCCCCTTCTTGAAATGAAGCAGTTTTCTTAACATATTGCAGTTCACCATACCTACCGAGACCATTTCCCTTGAGTATGCCCTGTAATTGTGATTTTTCTGAAATAACAGGAACTATTGATCTCACGTCTTGGACTAGCATAACTTCAGCATTGCTATAACCAATTCCTCTAATTCTGCCCACTAAACCTGTCTCAACAAGGACAGGATCATTTTGCTGTATATTACTTTTAGTTGAAATT
>CAYVAL010000199.1:0-2047 GCA_964449395.1 uncultured Gammaproteobacteria bacterium
AAGCCTAAATTAACTTCAGGTAAACCACATTTTGCTGATGGTACTGCAATTCTGTAGTGACAAGTTAAAGCAACTTCTAGTCCACCGCCTAATGCAGTTCCGTGTATGGCCGCAACTACCGGCTTCGGTGAATTCTCAATCATATCTTGAACATCATAAAGTGATGGCCCTTTAGGGGCCTGACCAAACTCAGTTATGTCAGCACCAGCTATAAAGGTTCTGCCTTCACAAATAATGACAATCGATTTAACAGAATCATCTTCTATAGCTGCGCTTACACCATTATTCAGGCCTTCTCTAACATTGGCTGATAAGGCATTCACTGGGGGGGAGTTGAGGGTTAAGACCGCAACACCTTCTTTAACTTCAAGAGTTGTAACTTCATTAATGGTTGGCATATATATTCCTTATTTAATTTCTAATTGATGCGCTATGCTAGCCTAATTAGACTTTAAAAAAAATATTATTTATATCTATTAGTTATCACTGTAATATCTCGCATGTTTAAAAAAACTAAATATTAAGGAATCTAATGTCATCAAGAGTTAAAAATGGAAATTTACAAGTTTCACCAGAACTTGATAGCTTTTTAAGGAATGAAGTGCTTCCAGGATTGGATATACAGCCAGATCAATTTTGGAATTCTTTTGAGACGGTATTAGCTGAGTTTGCAGAAAGAAATAAATCTCTTTTAGGCAAGAGAGAGGACATTCAAAAACAGATAGATGATTGGCATCTTGCCAGAAAAGGTTCAGATCATAATCATGAAGAGTATCTCAACTTTCTTAAAGACATTGGTTATTTATTAGACGAAGGAGACGATTTTGAGATTACTACTCAAAATGTAGATGATGAGATCAAGACAGTTGCAGGCGCTCAGTTAGTTGTGCCGGTAATGAACGCTAGATTTGCTTTAAATGCAGCAAACGCCAGATGGGGCAGTTTATATGATGCCTTGTATGGTACGGATATGATATCTGAAGAGGGAGGGGCGGAAAGATCAGGTCCGTATAACTCGGTTCGTGGCAATAAAGTCATAGAATTTTCTAAGACTTTTTTAGATGATTCAGTCCCTTTAGCATCAGGGAAATACAAAGACGTAACGGGTTTTAAGGTGCAAGATGGTCACCTAAAAATTAATATTAGTGATCAATCTTCTTCTAAGTTATCTAATGAATCTCAATTTATTGGGTTCACTGGAGAAGCTGATAATCCGAGTAGTATTTTATTAAAAAACAATAACTTACATATAGAAATACAAGTAGATTATGAGGACTCAATTGGACAAGATGATCCGGCTGGTATCAAAGATGTTGTCTTGGAATCTGCTGTAACAACAATACAGGATTTAGAAGATTCTGTAGCGGCCGTAGATGCTGAAGATAAATCGTTAGCCTATAGAAACTGGCTGGGTTTAATGAAAGGGGATTTAGAAGAGTCTTTCATAAAGGGTGGAAATAAAATGACTCGCTCATTAAGCCAAGATAGAGACTATTTAACTAAAGATGGTAGTGATATGAAATTACCAGGTAGAAGCGTGTTGCTGGTAAGAAACGTTGGCCATCTTATGACAAACCCCGCAATCCTAGATGGCAATGGAAATGAAGTTCCTGAAGGAATTATGGATGCGATGTTTACTATTTGTATTGCGAAACATGACTTACTTAAGCAAGGCAAATTAGCAAACTCCAGAACCGGCAGTATTTATATTGTTAAACCTAAAATGCACGGTCCGGAAGAGGTTCAATTTACCTGTGATTTATTCGCAAGAGCAGAACAAGAACTTGGACTGGAACCTTTAACAGTGAAGGTCGGTATCATGGATGAAGAAAGAAGAACCACAGTGAATCTTAAGGAGTGTATAAGAGCAGCAAAAGATAGGATTATTTTCATTAATACAGGGTTTTTAGATAGAACGGGTGATGAAATTCATACAAGCATGGAAGCCGGTCCAGTCGTTCCTAAGGCACAAATGAAACAACAGTCTTGGATTGGCGCTTATGAAGATTGGAATGTTGACGTGGGACTGGAGACTGGTTTCAAAGGT
>CAYVAL010000200.1:0-2024 GCA_964449395.1 uncultured Gammaproteobacteria bacterium
CTTCTTTCTAAGTTAGAAGTTGAGCTGATAAATGAAATTAAAGATGAATAATAGATTATTTATCTGATAGAATGCCCAACCTAATTAAGGCTATATCGAAGTGAACAAAAATAAATACATACAAACAGTAGAATCTTCTCAACTTAGAGAAGATATTCCCAGTTTCTCTCCTGGAGACACAGTGGTAGTTGACGTTAGAGTGGTTGAAGGTACTAGAGAAAGGCTGCAGCCATTTGAAGGTGTAGTTCTCTCTATTAAGAAAAGAGGTTTAGGGTCTTCTTTTATAGTAAGGAAAATATCTAATGGAGTGGGGGTAGAAAGAACTTTCCAAACTCACAGTCCCATTATAAGCTCTATAAAAGTTAAAAGACGTGGTGATGTAAGACAGGCTAAGCTTTTTTATCTTAGAGAAAGAACCGGTAGATCTGCTAGGATTAAAGAAAAACTAAGCTAACCCTTCTTGCTCATTCCTTCTATGAGCATTAATAACCAAAATTCAGAGATACTTATCGATAACTTTATCGATGAGCTATGGCTTGAAAAAGGTCTAAGTAAAAATACTTTATCTGCATATAGGCATGATATAAGCTCTTTCTCCATCTGGTATAAAGGCTTTTCTCTGCTTGAGGTTCAAAGAGTTGATTTATTGGATTATTTAGCTAAAAGATTAAAAGATGGATATAGCAGTAGGTCAACAGCTAGATCTTTGTCTAGTTTAAGGGCTTTTTATAACCACATAACAATAAAATATAATCTCAAAGAAAACCCTACTTCAAGAATTGATAGTCCAAAACTTGGACATTCTTTGCCAAAGACCTTGTCCGAAGAAGAGGTTGAGAAGCTCATTCAAGCTCCAGATCTAGATGAAGATATTGGCTTAAGAGACAGGGCGATGTTGGAAATAATATATGCCTGCGGTCTTAGGGTGTCGGAGCTTATTAAGTTGGACATCTTAAATTTAAACTTAAGACAAGGTGTAATAAGAGTTATAGGTAAAGGAGATAAGGAAAGATTGGTTCCCATGGGAGAAGAAGCTCTATATTGGGTCGAAAGATACATAAATAAAAGTCGCCCTAATTTATTAAAGGACAATAAAATTTCAGAACTATTCTTAAGTAAAAGAGGTAGTTCCATGACTAGACAGACCTTCTGGTACAGAATAAAAGAATACGCCGTCAAGGCTTCAATTAAAGAAGACCTCTCTCCGCACACTCTTAGACACGCATTTGCAACACATTTGATTAATCATGGCGCAGATTTAAGGACAGTTCAGTTACTTCTTGGTCATTCCAGTTTATCTACAACACAAATATATACAGAAGTTGCTAGACATAGGATGAAAGAATTACATAATGAGCATCACCCAAGAGGCTAGTAATGATGTATTTAACTAAATTTATAACTATATCGGTAATAATGTTGTTTTCTATGAGCTGTACAGCAAAAGAGGATTCTAAAAATTCTGAGGCTGCACAATTAATTGAGAGTAATTTAACTGAGATGCTTCCAGCTGAGAGTAAATTACTTTCAGTTGAAGAAACTGATATGGATGGCTTCTTTGAAGTGAATATTGAAGGAGTAGAGCCTTTATATGCTTCTGCAGATGGAAATTACTTAGTTTCAGGGGATATATATCTTATTACTAAAGATGGTTTGGTAAATAAGTCTGAAGCAAGAAGAGACTATCAAAGAAAGACCCTTATTAATAATATAGATCAAGACGACTTTATAACCTTTAAGCCAGATTTAGCGGACTATAAGGTTTATGTGTTTACAGATGTGGATTGCGGTTACTGCAGACAATTTCATAATCAAATAGATGAATATTTGAATTTAGGCATACAAGTTAATTATTTGGCATACCCTAGAGCTGGTTTGGATTCTGAATCATATGAAAAAATATCTTCTGCTTGGTGTGATGAAGATCCTCAATACTCTCTAACCCTATTAAAACAAGGTAAAGAGATTGATAAAAAATTGTGTTCCAATAGTCCTGTAGAGAAGCACTTTAAACTTGGACAGGC
>CAYVAL010000201.1:0-2013 GCA_964449395.1 uncultured Gammaproteobacteria bacterium
GACCATATTCATTGCACTTAGGGCAAACTCTTTCCCTTTATTCATTTTATCTGGATCAGATCTTTCCGCAGCTTGCTCAATGGTATTTGTAGTCAGAACCCCACATATAATGGGAACATTAGTTTTTAAAGCTATGGTTTGAAGTCCATTGATGCAAGCATCTGAGATAAAATCAAAATGAGGTGTATCACCTTGAATAATTGCACCAAGAGAAATGACTGCAGAAACTGATTTATTTTCAGCAATAGACTGTGTTGCCAGCGGTAATTCAAATGCACCTGGTACTTCTTTTATAATTATATTTTTTTCCTCTACACCTTGGGTAAGAAGTTCTTTTCGAGCTTCATTTAAAAGATCTTGAACTATATCTGCATTCCAAGATGTGAAAACAATCCCATAGGTTGCTTGTCTTGCCTTTTCAGATATTTCTTTTATTTCCAGACCTTTCATGACCTTAATTAATGAATTCGGTAATTTCTAAATCGAAACCTGTTAGAGGGTATTTTGCTGAGGCACCTAATAATCTAATTTTAGTTATCCCAAGATCCTTTAGTATTTGTGCACCCACACCTACGATCCTAGAATCTGGACTATCGTTATTTATTGGATTCTTTTGCCCTTTGAGAAAAGAAATATTAGACAAAATTTCTTTCGATGTTTCGGAATGAGATAATAGAAGTAAAACACCTTTATCCTCTTCATCTATTTTTTTCATAGCCTGGGAGAAAGAAAGTCTACTGCCAAACTGATTAATTCCCATCACATCTTGAAGAGTATTATTTTGTGAAACTCTCACCAATACTTCATCCTGACTATCTATATCACCTTTTACTAGGGCAATATGGACATCTCCATTTATGGTATCTTCGTATGCATGCAAGATAAATTCCCCATGCTCTGATTCAATACGAGCTTTATCTACTAGATTAATACTTTTTTCACTTATATTTCTATAATGAATAAGATCGGCGATTGTTCCTATTTTAAGATCATGTTTTTTTGCAAACAGTTCTAGATCTCCTCTCCTTGCCATGGTCCCATCATCATTCATTATTTCTACAATTACAGCCGACGGATCTAAACCTGCTAGTTTGGCTAGATCAGTTCCAGCTTCAGTATGCCCAGCTCTTGTAAGAACACCACCTTTTTGGGCTTTGATGGGGAAAACATGACCGGGTTGAACTATGTCTTCAGCTTTTACTTTTTTATTGACTGCTGCTTGTATTGTAGTTGCCCGATCAGCTGCAGATATACCTGTGGTAACACCGACAGCAGCTTCAATTGAGGTAGTAAAAGCAGTACCAAGTTCCGTCCCATTGTGCTTAACCATCTGTTCAAGACCAAGTTTTTTACAGCGTTCTTCAGTTATTGCTAAACAGATTAACCCTCTGGCATGTGTTGCAATAAAGTTTACAGCATCAGGATCAACCTTTTCAGCTGCAAGAACTAAATCACCTTCATTCTCTCTATCTTCATCATCCATCAGGATGACCATCTTTCCTTGAGATATGTCTTCAATAATTTCTTGAATGCTATTTAATTCCATTACTTATAGTTTGGGGTCAAGACTATCTTCTTATCTTGACCTAAATTGGTAATCGTATTGATTTCAAAGCCTATTGTACTCAGTTTTTGATTAGTCTCACCGAATTTAGAAAAGGTTTTCTTTTCTTTGCCTAATAACTTAGGTGCTTGATAGAGAATAAATTCGTCAATTAATTTATCAGCAAGAAGCGCATCAAAGATTCTAGAACCAGATTCGATTAATAGAGTATTGATGGATTTTTCATTTGCTAGATATTCCATAATGAGATTTAAATTATTTAAATCTTGTTTACTCATGATACAAATCTCAGCAGTGTTAGATTTAATCTTTGAATTCTGAGTTGTGAATATCAGTGTTTTTGCACCCTCTGAAAAAATGTTTTCTTGTCCGGTCAGGGAGTGGTTTCTATCTATGACAACTCTAAGAGGTTGCTTGACTTCGTTCATATCATATCCCGAATCTCTTGA
>CAYVAL010000202.1:0-2008 GCA_964449395.1 uncultured Gammaproteobacteria bacterium
TAGATTGGGTTCTTTTCAGGACTTATTGCAGTAGCATTCTCGTAAGGTACTTCTATTCCAGCCCTAGTAGCCAAAGCCTCAATTGATTCTATAAAATCATATCCTTGGTGAGACTGTAAAAAGCCAATCACATTACCTGTAGCTCTGCATTTAAAACAATAATAAAATTGTTTTTGTTCACTGACGCTAAAAGAAGGGTTCTTGCCATCTTCACAGAAAGGGCAAATGCCCCAATGATCTTTTCCTTTCCTTTTTAAAGGAAGATAAGAGTCAACTAATGACACTATATCTGTCATATCAACTATGTCTCTGATAAAGTCTTTTGGGATAGACCCTGACACTAATCCATACTCCTAAACCAATCTTCTAGAATAACTTGAGCAGAGATACTGTGTTTATTAGAGGAATCTCTAGTTCCTATAGATAATGACTCAAGCCTTTCTTTTGCCTCTCTGCTGGTCAATCTCTCATCTGTTTTTTCAATATTAATATCATATCTCTTATTTAATGATTTTGAGAATCTATCTGAGAGGTCTTGAATTTTACTTCTGCTTCCATCCATATTGAAAGGATCTCCCACAACGAAAAGATTGGGGTTCCATTCGTTAATTATTGTATCCAACTCACGCCAGTTAGGCTGACCATCTACGGCATTGATTGAATAAAAAGTAGAGGCAGTTTTAGTGACTTCTTGACCTATTGCAATACCTATATTCTTAAGTCCAAAATCAAAAGCCATAACAACCCTCGGAGAGTTTCCTTTCATTTAGTTAAATCTTCAACTGAGTCTATAAAGATTTGGGCTACGTCTATATCACAAAGTTCTTTATATTCTTTAAAACAAGTTGGGCTAGTGACATTAATCTCAGTCAAATAATCTCCGATGATATCGAGCCCGACAAGTGTAAGTCCTTTTTCAACTAAATATGGACCTACTTCTTGGCATATCCACATATCTCTTTCCGATAAAGATTTAGCAACTGCAGAGGCCCCTGCAGCTAGATTACCTCTAAGTTCTCCTTCAGCTGGAATTCTTGCTATTGCGGCTTCCATAGGCCTCCCATTTACAATGAGAATACGTTTATCTCCTTCAGAAATCTCTGGGATATATTCTTGAATCATTACCTTCTGAGAAAAATGATTAGTAATAGTTTCCAAAATCACATTTAAATTTGGATCATTACTTTTTAATCTAAAAATGGAAGCGCCTCCCATTCCATCAAGTGGTTTCACAACAGTGTCCTTATGCTCCACTACAAAGCTGGTAAGCAGATCTTTTCTTCCAGTTACCAAATGCTTAGTGCAGCATTGTGGAAATTCAGTTGCGTAAACTTTTTCATTGCAATCTCTTAAACTTCTTGGATTATTGAAAACGTGAGTACCATCCCTTACCGCCATTTCCAAAACGTATGTGTTATAAATGTAATCAGAATTAAAAGGAGGATCTTGCCTCATCAAGATGGCATCTAACTCTGAAAGAGCAATAATTATTTCTTCTTCTAAAGAAAACCAATCTAATTTATCGTCCCTCACAGTGATTCTTGAAGACGAAGCATAGGCTTTTCCAGATTCAATAAATAAAGAATTTGTTGTCATATAGAAAATTTGATGACCTCTACTTTGAGCTTCTAGCATCATGGCCAAAGTACTATCCTTTTTAAAATTGATAGCCTCAATCGGGTCCATAACAATTCCTAATTTCATTCTGTATTTAATAATTTATAGTTAAAATTCTTTTGCCCCATATCTTAAAGCACTTACAACAGATATAGCTGCCGTTTCTGCCCTCAATATACGCTTACCCATAGTAACAGGTATGAAACCACACTCTGATAATGTTGCAATCTCATCTTCTGTGAAATCTCCTTCCGGTCCAATAGCTATTGAAACTGAATTCTTAATAGCAATATTTGATAGTTTATCGTTTGCCCCTGGATAAAGTACTATCTTAGTTTCAGCATCAGAATTAATGGCCCAATCTTTAATGCTAACTGGCTCATTAATCTTA
>CAYVAL010000203.1:0-2006 GCA_964449395.1 uncultured Gammaproteobacteria bacterium
GACGCAGATTCCACCAGGGGCGTGGTACTCTAAGATTTTACCTGGAGAAGGTAAGAAAGTTTCTGAATTTTCAGCATTGATCCTGCATTCAATCGCATGTCCTTTCATCACAATATCTTCCTGTTTAATTTTTAACTCTTCGTCTCTAGCTATTCTTAGTTGTAGCTTCACAAGATCAAGACCGGTTACGCTTTCGGTAACAGGGTGCTCTACTTGTATTCTTGTATTCATTTCTATGAAATAGAAATTATCATTTTCATAAAGAAACTCAAAAGTACCCGCACTAACATAATTTAACTGGCGACAGGCTTCTATACATTGAGCATAGATCTCCTGCCTTTTTTCTTCTTTGATATCCATTGCAGGAGCTTCTTCTATTACTTTCTGGTGTCTTCTCTGTAGCGAACAATCTCTGTCTCCAAGATGAAGAATATTCCCATGTCTATCAGCTAATACTTGAACTTCAATATGCCTGGGGCTCTCAAGAAATTTCTCAAGATAGACGGTAGAATCGCCAAAGGCTGCAGCAGATTCTTGTTGGGTGAGTTCAATTGCATTATCCAATTCTTCAGGAGAGTAGACAATTTTCATACCCCTGCCTCCACCGCCTGAGGCTGCCTTTATTATTACGGGATATCCTATTTCCTCCGCTTCTTTATGAACATTCTCACCAACAGGACCAGAAGAGCCCGGAACTATTGGAAGGCCTGATTTTAAGGCAAATTCTTTAGCAGAAACTTTATTTCCCATCATTCTAATTACAGAGCCAGGAGGGCCTACAAAATCAAAGCCACTTTTCTCTACTTTTTCTGCAAAATCAGGATTCTCAGAGAGGAATCCGTAACCGGGGTGCACACCATCTGCACCCGATAATTCCATGGCACTTATTATTGCTGGTATATTGAGGTAGCTTTGAGTTGAATCTGCCAGACCAATACAAATGGACTCATCTGCCATTTTTACATGCATTAAATCTTTATCAGCTTCCGAATAAGCAGCAACGGTAGGAATTTTTAATTCCTTTGCAGCTCTTAATATACGTAAGGCTATTTCGCCTCTATTGGCGATTAGGAGTTTATTTATCATTATTTAGAAATTTCAAAAAGAGATTGACCGTACTCAACAGGTTCTGAGTTTTCTGCATTAACAGAAAGAACAGTTCCTGAAAATTCCGATTTTATTTCGTTCATCATTTTCATTGCTTCAACAATACAAACTACATCACCTTCAGATATAACATCTCCTACTGATATAAATGGTTTGGCTCCTGGGGATGCAGATGCATAAAAAGTTCCAACCATAGGGGAATTGATTGAATTAGTATCTACTTCTTCTTTGGATGTTACCTCTTCAACATGCTCTTCAGGAGGGCTGACTTGAGGCACCACGATAGATTGAGGCTGATAGTTTTGTTGAGAGCCATGACTTTTAACTAACCTCACAGATTCTTCACCTTCTTGTATCTCAATTTCTTCAAGATTTGAGTTTTCTAACATTTCTATTAGTTTTTTTACTTTTCTTATATCCATTTTCTCCCCTTTAATTAAATTTTTTATGAGCTGATTTTAAGGCCAATTCATAACCATCAATTCCTAAACCGGATATCACACCTTCCGCTACATCTGATAAGTAAGATTTCTGTCTAAAATCTTCCCTGGCATATATATTTGAGATATGTATCTCTATAAAAGGTATTCCTACACCTGATAAAGCATCTCTCAGAGCTATGCTGCTATGCGTGAGAGCTCCTGGATTAATAATAATACAATTCACATCTTGATCTTTTGCTGAGTGAACAAGATCAACTAATTCATGCTCAGCATTGCTTTGATGGCACAGGAGTTCAAAACTATTTTCCTTAGCAATCTTCTGAAGTTTATCTTCTATGTCTTTTAAAGTTTCTGATCCGTAGATTTCTGGTTCTCGTGATCCCAAAAGGTTTAAATTAGGGCCATTTAAGAGCATATATCTAGTCATTCGAGTATATTTTGATGATTTTCGACGAT
>CAYVAL010000204.1:0-2004 GCA_964449395.1 uncultured Gammaproteobacteria bacterium
CTGCACCTTGGTTGGTTTTAAAAATTTTTGGAAAATGGGATGAAATAATCGCATTGAATCCGGAACATCAGGGCACACCTTATCTTGATGGTATCTGGTCTTATGTATTGGGAAGCGCTTATTTAGCAAAAGGCAATTTTTCTTTGGCTTCAGATGAACTTAAAAAGCTTAAATTGATTGCTAATTCTCCTGATGCAGATAAATACAGAGTGGGCGCAACTCCAGCATCTTCTGTTTTAAAGGTAGCTGCCTACGGTCTTGAAGGAGAATTTTTTAACGCAAAAGAAAACTATAAGAGTGCTATAGATTCTTTTAGAAAAGGAATAAAGATTGAAGACCAAAATAATTACACAGAACCTCCAGACTGGGCTCAGCCTATGAGGCATTATCTCGGAGCAGCATTATTAAAAGAAGGTCAATTTAAGGAAGCCGAAGAGGTATATAGAAAAGACTTAAAGTGGAATCAGAACAATGGATGGTCTCTTTTTGGTTTGTATCAATCACTCGAATCACAAGGCAGGATTAAAGAGTCAAAAGAGATTTATATACAATGGACTGAAGCCTGGAAAGCTGCAGATATAGAATTAACAGCCTCTCATTTATAGTCACTAACCTTATCAATAGAGATTTTGATGCAAAATAAAATAATTTACGGAGTCCCTTTTTCACAGCCAGTTAGGGCTGTTATGTGGTTAATGTTAATCAAGAAATTTCCATTTGAACTTAAGCTAATAAATCCAGGCTCATCTTCAGAAGGTGGAAGCCGTCATCCCGACTACCTCAAGAAGTTTCCAACTGGAACTATTCCAAGCTTTGAGGATCTAGAAACCGGATTATTAATATCAGAATCTCATGCGATTATGTGTTATTTGTGTAATGCAAATAATTGGAACGATTTATACCCCAGCAATCCGGAGCAAAGAGCTAAAGTTGATTCTTATTTACATCTGCATCATAGAAATGTGAGAGAAACATCTATCGGTCTGGTAGCACCCAAAGTAAGAAAAGACCTTAATTTTTCAAAAGATTTTCTAGAAGCTTCAAAAGCAAGTATAGAGAAGGCATTTAAAGCTATAGAAACTGGCTGGTTACATAACTCAAGATTTTTGATTGGTGACACAATGACAATTGCTGATATTTCAGCATATGTAGAAATTGGACAACTTCAGAGCATGTTTACAAATCTATATAATTTTGATCCGTATCCAAATATTCAAAAATGGTTAAAAGAGATGCAAAATGTGGACTGTCATGACGATATACACGCAGCTTTATTTGAATTGGGGGATATAAGTAAGGAGCCCCCTACAATGGAAGTAATAATCAATGCCAATAAAAAAGCTTTTCAGATTATTCAGGAAAAGTTAACTAATATGTAAAAAATTATGAAAGAATTTGAAGGAAAAACAGCAGTTATAACAGGAGCGGCAAGCGGAATAGGTAAGGCAATGGCTGAAAGGTTTGCCCAAGAAAAAATGCAAGTAGTACTTGCCGATATTGAAGAAGAAGCTCTAGAAAAAACTGTAGAAAATCTCAGACAATACCAACATCGAGTCATTGGAGTTAAGACTGATGTGCTGGTTGAAGAATCAATTAACAAGTTATTTGCAAAAGCCACTGCAGAGTATGGAAATATTCATATTCTTTGTAACAACGCTGGCATAGGAGCAAACTCAGGAAATAAAGCAATCTGGGAGATTGATAAGCAAGATTGGGATTGGGTCATGGGAGTAAATTATCAAGGGGTACTTCAAGGTATTCAAACCTTTCTTCCTCATATGCTAGAACATGGAGAAGAAGGACATGTTTTAACGACTGTCTCTATGGCAGGATTATTACCAGGTGCAGGCACTTATGGAGTAAGTAAACATGCTGTGATGGCTTTAACAGAAGCCTTAAGTCGTGATTTAATTAATCGAGAAGCTAAAATTAATGCATCTGTTTTATGTCCGGGGTTTGTGGATACAAATATAGATAAGTCAGAAAGAAATCGACCAAGCCATA
>CAYVAL010000205.1:0-2003 GCA_964449395.1 uncultured Gammaproteobacteria bacterium
GTTTAATAAAAAAAATAAATTATATCCTGCTATAGAGCCCTATGACTCAGGGTTCATTAAGAAAGGAATTCACGAAATTTATTATGAACAAAGTGGTAATCCTAAAGGTAAGCCTGCAATTTTTCTTCATGGTGGTCCAGGGGGCGGTGCTGGATGATTCTCGAGAAGATTCTTTAATCCAAAGAAGTACAGGATAGTCCTTTTTGATCAGAGAGGATGTGGTAAAAGTAAACCGCATGCCTGCTTAGAAGACAATACTACTTGGCATTTGGTAGAAGATATCGAATCTATAAGAGAACAATTAGATATTGAAAAATGGCTAGTCTTTGGTGGGTCTTGGGGAAGTACCTTAGCTTTAGCTTACGCACAAAGTCATCCTCAGTGCGTCAGTGAGCTCGTGCTAAGGGGAATCTTTATGCTCAGAGAAAAAGAACTTCAATGGTTTTATCAGTATGGTGCAAGTGAAATATATCCTGAGGCATGGCAAGGATTTTTAAAAGAGATTCCTAAAGAAAAGAGAACTAACCTTATCGAAGCTTATAGAGAAATCTTTGGTAGTGAAGATGAAGAAAAAAAACTATCTGCAGCAAAAGCATGGTCAAAATGGGAAGCTTCTACTAGTTTCATTAACCACAACCCAGAGGCAGTCAAAGAATCGATAAATAGCCAATTTGCATTAGCATTTGCTCTAATTGAAAATCATTATTTTGTTAATAAAGGCTTCTTAGAAAATGAAAACCAGCTCTTAGATAATATAGAAAAAATTAGACATATACCGGCAGTTATTATTCAAGGTAGATATGATGTTGTATGCCCTCCAACAACTGCATATGAATTACATCAAAGATGGCCTGAAGCAGAATTGAAGATAGCACCTTTTTCTGGCCACTCAGCCTTCGAAGAAGAAATAACCCACTTACTGATAGAGGCTACTAATAAATTTACGAACAATTAGAGGCAAAAAAATGAAAAAAGAATTCAAAATCAAAATATTAGCATTTGTTCTTTTCTTTTCTTTAAATTCTTATACAGAAGGAGAGCATAAAATATTTAATCTCGGTAACTTTGATTTGGAGAGCGGAGTAGTATTACCTAATGCCAAACTTTCATATGTGACTCATGGAAAATTAAATAAAGAAAAGGATAATTTAATATTTGTGCCTTCTGCATATTTGGGCGACCATCATGGATTTGATTTTTTAATAGAACCAGGAAAAGCCTTAGACCCAAATAAATATTTTATTGTTGCAACAGATATGTTTCAGAATGGTTTATCTAGCTCTCCAAGCAATACTCCAGCTCCTTACGATGGCCCAAATTTTCCTCTGATTTCGATTAGAGATAATGTAAAAGCTGGACATAAATTACTTACGGAGGAATTTGGAGTAAAAAAAATCAAGAGTGTAGTTGGTTTCTCTATGGGAGCTCAGCAAGCATTTCAGTGGGGGGTTAGTTATCCATATTTTGTAGAAAAAATAGTAGGTATAGCCGGTTCAGCTGTTGAATATCCACATGGCATAGCTAGATTGGAAGGTTTTATAGCTGCGATAAAAGCAGATCAAGACTTCAATGAGGGACAATATACCTCCCCTCCTGAAATAGGTTTGAGAGCTGGAGGTGCACATTGGGCAAGTTGGGGCTGGTCTCAGGAATGGTTTAGATTAGGTCTATATGAAGAAATGGGTCTTAATAGCACTGACGAGGTAATTAAGTGGTTTGAAGAATTTGTTCTCACTTGGGATGCTAATAATCTCATTGCTCTAGCCAGAACCTGGCAGAATAATAATATTGGTAATACTCCGGGCTTTGATGGAGACTTCACTAAAGCTTTGGGTTCTATAAAAGCAGATGTTTTATATATGCCTAGCGAAACCGATATGTACTTCCACATAGATGCTTTGAGAGAAGAAGCGAAATTAATTCCTGGTGTTAAATTTAGAGTTATACCTTCTTTATGGGGACATATTGCGGGAGCTGGTTTCTCGCCTGAAGATGCACTCTTT
>CAYVAL010000206.1:0-1984 GCA_964449395.1 uncultured Gammaproteobacteria bacterium
AGGTCATAAATATTTTATTAAAACCTTTTCAAGCTTTAAATATCTTAAAAAAAGCCAACTAAGCATTTAAGAAAATCTTTAGAACTGTCTATTGTGCGTTATCATATTCGCTTAAATGGACTTATCAACTCATGCTTATA
This sequence comes from uncultured Gammaproteobacteria bacterium, assembly GCA_964449395.1. GTDB lineage: Bacteria > Pseudomonadota > Gammaproteobacteria > Magnimaribacterales > Magnimaribacteraceae > Magnimaribacter. The sequence goes on from CAYVAL010000206.1 coordinate 141, forward strand.
TTAAGGAATATCAATGGCTAAAAAAATAATTCTTACTGTGCTTTCTTTGTCTTTGTTTTCTGGAGCTATGCTTTCTGAAGAAATTGAAGAAGTAATAATTCTTGAAGAAAAACTATCAAGTTTAAACGGTTGGTCAAATAACCAATCCTTAACATCAATTAACGAAAAAGAACTTGAAGATTTAGATGCCCAACACCCAAAACAGATCTTCAGAAGATCTCCTGGGGTCTGGATAAGCAGAGGTTCAGGTCAAGAACATTTAACAGCAATACGTTCTCCTGTTTTAACAGGACCAGGGGCATGCGGATCATTTCTTGTTCTTGAAGATGGCCTTGCAGTTAGACCAACGGGATTTTGTAATGTAAATGGGTTATTTGAAACCTTTTATGAGATGGCTACAAAAGTAGAGACTATAACTGGACCAGCGAGTGCAAGATATGGAGCCAATGCCATGCATGGTGTAATAAATATCTTATCGCAACCAATATCTTCTGAAAATAAAATTTATACAAATATCGGACCAAATGATTATAAGAACTTCAAAATCAGAGCTGGTAATCAGAAAAACTTAAGCTTTGATGGCTTCTTTGCAAACAATGATGGTTTTAGGGATCAGTCAGGATATGACCAACAAAAAATTAGAATTCAGTCTAACTTTCTTATCTCCTCTTGGTCTGCAACTTTAAAAGCAACTTTAACAAACCTTAATCAAGAAACAGCAGGATATATTAATGGTTTGGATTCATATAAAGATGAAGATTTTAGTAAAAGAAATTTTAATCCTGAGGCGTACCGTGATGCTAACTCCCAAAGAATATCTTTAAGATTAACTCGAGAAAATAATAATACCGTTGATGCAATAACAGCTTATATCAGAAACAATGATATGAAGTTCTTCCAGCATTTTCTTCCAGGAACACCCTTGGAAGAGAATAATCACACCAGTGTAGGTGCAGTCTTTCAAAGAATATCGGACTATGAAGCTTTTAGTTTTGTTAGGGGCTTTCAATTTGATTTAGCTAAGGCTGAATTAACAGAAACACAAAAAGATGCTTTGACCACTAGCTCTGCCTTCAATAATGCTACAAGACCTCAGGGTAAACACTATGACTATGAAGTTGATTCATTTGTTTATGCGATTTTTGCAGGAATAGAAGACTTTTACATTAATGATCATTTAAATTTATTTGCTGATGCCCGAGCTGAATTTATTGAATACGATTATTCAAATAATATGATTAGCGGTAATACTAAAGAAGATGGAACTAATTGTGGATTCGGTGGTTGCTATTACAACAGACCTGCAGATAGGACAGACAATTTCAACGAAATCAGTGCCAGAATAGGACTTGTTACTAACTTTCAAGAATTAAATTATTTTGCACAAATCAGTCTCGGTTTTAGACCTCCACAAATTAACGAAGCATATAGACTGCAGAAAAAACAAAATGTAACTGATTTAGACTCTGAAACTTTAACTATGTTAGAGGTCGGAAGTAGATATGAATGGGATTCAATTATGGGTTCTATAAGTTTTTATAAGAGCAAAAAGAAAAACTCGATATTTAGAGATGCAGAAAATTTCATAGTTGATAATGGAAAAACTAATCATAAAGGAATTGAATTAAGTTTAGATTGGATTGTCAGTGCCAATAACAGCTTTAGCACAAACATAACTTATGGAGATCATAAGTACGACTTTGAAACAGACACTTCTATGAGAGAAAAAATTAGAGTTGGTAACCAAATTGATACGGCACCAAAACTTATGGCCAATCTGTTATGGGACCTGAACTTAAATAAAAATTCATCTATTACATTTGAAGTAGAGCATATGAGTTCTT
>CAYVAL010000207.1:0-1966 GCA_964449395.1 uncultured Gammaproteobacteria bacterium
TATAGACTTGCCCTGCCCCTGATTAGGCCCGCTGCGATAGGTGGAATGATGCTAGTCATTATGGAAACTTTATCGGATTTTGGTGCAGTGGATCACTTTGCTATTCAAACCTTTACTACAGGTATATTCAGAACCTGGTACGGGCTATATGACTTGCAAACAGCCATGCAATTGGCCTCTCTATTGCTCTTGACTGTGGGTGTCTTTTATATGGTAGAAAGAAATTCAAGAGGAGACGGTATTTATACTTCCAATAATTCAACTTTTTCTCCAAATGAAGAGATTAATCTGAAAGGAATTAAGTCTCTTGTCGCTTTTCTTGTCTGCTTTATACCTGTATTTATAGGATTTATATTGCCAATTTTGGAGTTAGGTTTATGGGCTTATGAAGTTAACTTAAATTTCTTCAATTATAAATTTATAGAAAATTCGATTAATACACTCACCCTATCCTTTATCACAGGCCTTATATGCGCTGCTTTAGCTTTAATTATCAACTTCTCTATTAGATATAAGCCTGGCGTTTTAGTAAGCCGCTTTAGTGCATTATTATCAATAGGCTATGCTGTTCCGGGACTGATTTTAGCGGTTGGTATGGTCCAGTTATTAGTTCATTTTGATAATCTTGTTTTTACAGCTTTTGACATAGTTCTAACAGGTTCTCTGTTTGGGCTAGTTCTTGCTTATGTTATTAAAACTTATGCCTTAGCAAATTCATCTATAGAGTCTGGCTACGAAAGAATAAGCCATTCTTTAGATGACTCCTCTAAACTGCTTGGGTCAAGTGGTTGGAATATGCTTGGAAATATACATATGCCCTTGTTGAAAACAAGTATTTTGACTTCCGTCTTATTGGTCATGTCAGATGTTGTTAAAGAATTACCAGCAACTCTAATTCTTAGGCCATTTAATTTTGAAACTTTAGCTGTATCTACATATATTTATGCTTCTGAAGAGAGGATGCTGCAAGCAGCCGCTCCGGCTATAGCAATAGTATTAATAGGCCTTATACCAATAGTCCTTCTTTCAAAAATGATAAGATCATCAAGACCAATAGAAAATCGTGAATAATATTTTAGAAATATCAAATCTAAGCCATGCTTACTCAAAAGATAGTAAATCCATATCTGGGCTTAATTTAAATATTCTGCCAGGAGAGAGGGTATCTATACTTGGTCCATCAGGTTGTGGAAAGAGCACCTTACTAAGATTAATTGCAGGGTTGGAGAGACCAAGTGAAGGTGAGATTAAAATTAAAGGAATTGAAGTATCAAGCAAGGAAAGTTTAGTGCCTCCAGAAAAAAGAAATGTGGGCTTAGTAGTCCAAGATAAGGCCCTGTTTCCTCATCTGTCGGTATATGCAAATATATGCTTTGGAATAAAGAAAAATAAAACTAAAGACGATATTGCATCAGAACTACTAAATCTTTTTAAAATAGAAGATTTAAAGAACAAATACCCTCATGAAATCTCAGGAGGTGAACAACAAAGAGTGGCATTAGCAAGATCATTGGCAACCAATCCAGATGTCTTAATGTTAGATGAACCTTTTAGCGCTTTAGATAAGGAGCTTAAACAGAATATTTATTCTGAAATTTCTGCAGTTTTTTCAGAAAAAAAATCAACCATACTTTTAGTAACCCACGATCAAAATGAAGCAGAACTGATGACTGAAAGGCGGTTGATAATGGAAAAAGGAAGTTTCGTATAAAAATCACTCGTTAAGATCTTTTTGGTAAGTTTCTGTTAAAAAATATACTGAAATCAAAGATAACAAAGAAGCAAAAGCTATATAAGCGGAAACCCAAGAGATATCGTAATTCTTCCATAGTAGAGTGGCGATGGTAGGTGCGAAAGACCCTCCCACTATAGCGCCTATTTGATATCCCAATGAGGCACCTGAATATCTAACTTCAGTGGAAAAAAGTTCAGCAAAGAAAGCGGCTTGTGGCCCGTACATCATACA
>CAYVAL010000208.1:0-1193 GCA_964449395.1 uncultured Gammaproteobacteria bacterium
TGCGCTGTAATGCTCCCTTGCACCTGGTTAATACTCACCAAAATTATCTTTAAAGTAAACTTTGAAACGTCTACTGAAACAAAAGAACTGCTTTCAAATATGAAAGGAGAGCTTGGAGTATTAAAGGGTCCAGAATTAAAAGTTTTAATTGTCTTCTTTCTAACTGCTGTGGCTTGGATGTTTAGAACTGTATTAGATAATTTTGCTTTCTTGAATGGACTATCTGATGCTGGAATAGCTATGATCTCAGCATTATTTCTTTTTCTGCTTCCTAGCGGAAATAAAGAAAACAAAGGTGCTTTACTTGAATGGAAGGATGCGCAAGAGAATGTTCCGTGGGGTCTTTTAGTTCTATTTGGAGGTGGCTTGAGTCTAGCAAATGCTGTACAGACTACTGGTCTTGCAGTTTGGATGGGTAACTTAATACCTCAAGGCATAAGCCTTGCTTTAATAATCATACTGGTGGTAGCACTAATAATTTTCTTAACAGAATTGACTTCAAACATGGCAACTACTGCTACCTTCTTGCCTGTAGTGGCAGCAATTGCTATTCAGTCTAATTTTGATCCTTTGCTTGTTACAGCCGCAGTTGCTTTGGCTGCAAGTTGCGCTTTTATGCTGCCGGTAGCAACTCCTCCAAATGCTATTGTTTTTGGATCAGGCCTTATAAGAGTTCCCCAGATGGCAAGAGCAGGTTTCCTTGTGAATGTTCTAGGGATTATTATTGTATCGTTTGTGGCCGTAGTATCAGTGCCCTACTTTTTGCTCTAATTTCCCTTAGCAAGTGCACCTGGTCTTCTAGTATCAGCTACTCCAAAAATATTCTCATCCTCAATGAAAATCGCTTGGACACTACCCATTGTAGTTGACAGCTCAGGTTCGTGTTTTTTATTTTTTAATAATGAAATAGTGTCCGGACTAAAGCCCGTTTCTAATTGAAGTTTTCCTTCTAATCTCTGGTTTATCCTTGGTGCCATTACGGCTTCAGTAAAACTCAACCCATGATCTATAACATTGCTAATTACTTGTGTGATGATATTTGGAATTCTTCCCCCTCCTGGAGAGCCCAAAATCATCATTAGTTCACCTGTAGGCCTGAAGACTAATGTTGGAGTTTGAGTGCTTATCATTCTTTTTCCAGGTTCAAGCTTATTGGCCTCACTGTTACTATATTTCATATCCTCCCTTCCATA
>CAYVAL010000208.1:1203-1964 GCA_964449395.1 uncultured Gammaproteobacteria bacterium
AAAAGTGGGAGAAATTTCTCATCTGATTGTTCATGAGAAAACCACCTTTTTTGATGGTTACACCAGATCCAAAGGATGAGCCCAGAGTGTAAGTATTGGATACAGCATTTCCATAAGAATCTACTATGGAGAAATGAGTTGTGTCAGGACTCTCGTCATATTTTTTTAGATCCCCTTCAAATATTTGGCCATTAGGTGTTCTTTCTTCAAAAATAGTTTGGGATAAGTCCGAAGAGTAATTTTTATTTAGTAGTTGGTCTACGGGTACATCGTAATAATCAGGATCGCCGTGATACTCTGCCCGATCTGCGTAAGCCCTTTGCATTGCCTCCGATAAAAGATGAATTGTTTCAGCCGAGTTATGACCAGTTTCTTTGATATTAAAATTTTCTAATATATTGAGAGTTTGAAGCAGGACAAGGCCACCGCTTGCAGCGGGTGGCATAGAAACTATCTTGTAGCCTCTATACATAGTCTCGATTGGGTTTCTATATTTAGCTTTATAAGAAGCCATATCGTCTATAGTTATTAATCCACCATTTGATAAAGATTCTTCAGAAATCCATTCAGCTATTTCTCCTTTATAAAAAACATCACTTCCTTTCTTGCTAATCATGAATAAAGTCTTAGCTAAGTTAGGTTGTTTAAAGTTACTTCTAACCAATAAAGGATCATTGTCTGCGCTATAAAATTTCTTCTTTGAAGCTTGATTGGCAAGCATTGATTCTTTCCCCCAATCAAGGACAAAATTTAAATCATGA
>CAYVAL010000209.1:0-1945 GCA_964449395.1 uncultured Gammaproteobacteria bacterium
TAAAACTTTTAAAAAACTTCCCTTCGCGAACGAGGGACGCGCAGTATACATCAAAAGCCAATGTTTCAAAGAAGTTTTTATCTATTAAACGATAATAATTTTTGCAGCCTTTTTCTTACCTACTTGGACTAAATTTGAAGTGCCTCTTTTTATTTTAAATTTGTTATCTAAAATTCTTTCTTCATTTACCTTTATGGCACCTTGTTTGATCATGCGCATAGCTTCAGATGTACTACTTAGAAGTTTTGTTTCCTTTAAAACTCTTGTTATGAGCTCATCTTCAGTATCAATCTCTAGAGTAATCTCTTCTAATTTTTGTGAAATATTTCCCTTTTGAAATCTATTAACAAAATTTTCTTTTGACTTGAGCCCTAACCCGTCGTGAAACCTTTCAACTATTTCTTCAGCTAGCAAAAATTTAATATCCCTTGGATTTGAACCTTGTTTTATCTCTTTTTTAAATTCATCAATTTCATCTGAAGTTTTAAAGCTCAATAAAGAAAAATATCTCCACATCAATTCATCAGAAATAGACATGATCTTTCCAAACATATCATCCGGGCTATCCTCTAGTGCTATGTAATTACCCAAGGATTTAGACATCTTCTTTACCCCATCTATACCTTCCAAAAGAGGCACGGTCAAAATAGATTGTTGTTTTTGACCATAATGTTTTTGAACTTCACGACCAAGCAGCAGATTAAACTTTTGATCTGTTCCACCCAATTCAACATCTGCTTCTAGCTTTACAGAATCAAAGCCTTGCAGAATCGGATACAAAAATTCATGAATAGAAATAGGTTGCTGGGATTTATACCTTTTAGAGAAATCATCTCTCTCAAGCATTCTTGCAACTGTGTAGGAGGAAAGCATCTTAATAAATTCAGAAGGATGTACTGCTTGCATCCATTCAGAATTAAATCTGATTTCCGTTTTATCAGGGTCTAGAATCTTGAAAACTTGTTCTTTATAGGTTTCAGCATTTTTAGCTAATTGTTCTTCTGTTAGTACTGGGCGAGTTTCATTCACACCTGATGGATCGCCAACCAGTCCTGTAAAATCTCCTATTAAAAAAATAACTTGATGACCTAGATCTTGAAAGATTTTCATCTTATTAAGGAGCACTGTATGTCCTAAATGTAAATCAGGGGATGTTGGATCAAATCCTGCTTTTACTCTGAGTTTCTTCTTTGATTTTATTTGCTCTAAAAAACTCTCTTCAGGAATAATTTCTTCAGCACCCCGAGTAAGTATTTCTAGATTTTCTTTGCCCATTGTTTGTCTATTATATGTCCTTTTTCAGGTATCATTCGACTTTATGCTGGTTGCAGAATTTATAACCATCTTAAAAAACTTTCCTAAGAAGCATATTGCTACTCTGTTTCTTGGCTTTATGCTGCTCATTTCGGTAAGTATCTTAGGGAGTAAAGATTTCACAAAAGAAGAAAAAATTTCTGAACTGAGTAAACCTATAAAACTTATTACACTAACTGAAGATACACAAGTAAAAATACCTCTCCTAGAGAAAGAAAAACTAATTAAGAGAAATGATTCACTTTTTACAATACTAAAAGAGCTTGGTGTACTTCAGGAGGACATCATAAAGTTAGTAAATAGTAAGGGTAGTAACTTGCTCTCAAAAATAGAAGTGGGAGATAAGATTAAAATCCTAATTAGCGAGAAGGGAGAACTAGACCAGCTTCTTTATCAAGATAATATTCGGGAAGGTGTGAAAGCTGAGAAAAAAGATAATGATTTCATTATAAAAAAATATAAGTCGGAAATTGAAAAAGTTAAGGTTTTTAAACACGTAGTTATAGAAGACTCCATGTACATGTCTGGTTTAAGAGAGAATGTTCCTGATAGTGTTCTAATGGACTTGGCATATATTAATGGTTGGGACATAGATTTTACTCATGATATAAGACCCGGGGATACGTTCAGC
>CAYVAL010000210.1:0-1936 GCA_964449395.1 uncultured Gammaproteobacteria bacterium
ATCTGCTCTAGCATTATTATTCGTAACACCAGCTTGTGTGGATGTCACTCTTGAATAGCCCTCTATCAGAGCCATGTCTTCAGGAACAAGCCAATTTGATTCCCGAGTTCCTTCTTCTCTGTTATCCCTGTCTTGATATGAACCGGAAAAAGAGAATCCCATTCGACCTTGATTAGTTGCGTATAAAAAAGAAGTTTCTATAGGTCGTCTCCATGATGCACCTAGATCTTCAGCACTGGTTGTATCTTCTACAAAGTTAAAAGAAAAACTTTTCTTAGTTCCAGTAACTTGTAAAGGTTTAGTGGTAACCATATTGATGGTTGAACCAATACCACCCGAAGGCAAAGAACTATTGGTTGATTTATAAACTTCTACTGCAGAAACACCTGGCGAGGCTATATCACCAAAATTAAATGATCTTCCACCTTCGTATTGTCCTGGTACTGTGGGCATCTGTCTGCCGTTTAAAGTAACCAAGTTAAATTCAGGTCCAAATCCGCGAACCGCAACCCTTTCACCTTCAACATTGCTTCTATCGATTCCTACACCCACCACTCTCGCGAGTGACTCAGCTAAGTTTCCATCAGGAAACTTACCAAAATCTTCAGCCGTGATTGCCTCTACGACACCAACATTACTTCTTTTGATAGCAATAGCATCTTTTAGACTGGCCTTAATGCCAACCACAACAACTTCTTCAAGTACTTCTGATTCTGTTGGCTCGTCAGAAATAAGTGAGTTAGAAAAGGTAATGGAAAAAATTAATGCAACAATTGCACTATTAAATTGATATTTCATGTTTTTTGACCCCAATTTATAGAAAATTAGCCTCATTATCCCTTATTAAGACTATTCTGACAACGCTGTCTTTAACTAAATTAACTAATTTTTTTGACTGAATCTCTATAAATTATATTTGAATTTATTACGCTTTCGGGGATAAGTTCTTTATTTTCAAGCTTGTCTATGAGTTTTTTAGCAGATTTCTCTCCAATCGCATCTAGTGGCTGCTTAACTGTAGTAAGCGGAGGTGTAATCATTGCAGTCATAGGGGAATCATCAAAACCAACTACTGATAAATCACTAGGGATATTTAGACCATTTCTGTAAGCGACTTTAATAACCCCTGCTGCCATTTCATCATTGGAAGAAAAGATTGCTGTAGGTCTCTCTTTTAGACTTAATAACCGTTCTGCACACTGCTCTCCATAGGATAGTGAGTTTAAACCGTTCTCAACTATAGAGTTATCAATCTCAATGCCCGCCCTATTCATAGCATCTTGATAACCCTTAAACCTATCATTGATACAAAGATGAGTGGGATGTCCTTTTATAAAAGCTATTCTTCTGTGCCCTTTACTTATTAAGTAATCTGTCATTTGCATCGAAACTTCCCTATCGTTAGTTTTTATGGAGTCCTCTTCACTGATATTTAATCCTGAAGAAATTAAAACCTTAGGCAGATCAAAACTTTCAATTAATTTTATAAATTCAATACTATCTGAATAAGGAGGAGTGACTATTAACCCAGCTAGCCTTGATTTCTTAATAAACTGCTCGGCACTGCGCATTAGTCCAACTTCATTAAACCTCAGTGGATGAATAATGACTTCATAATCTACTTTATAGCAATAGGACAAAACCCCTTCCATGATATGGGAGATGTAGTTTGGGCTAGGCGTATCGTATATAAGTGAGATAATTTTAGGTTTAGAGCGAGCTAAAGACTGAGCGAAGGCATTGGGTTGATAATCTAAGAAATTTATTGCAGTTTCTACTTTCTTAACTGTTTTTAAAGACACATTTGGTTCATTATTTATAACTCTAGAAACAGTTTTTATTGAAACTTTAGCCTTGTCAGCTACATCTTGAATTGTTGATGCTTTCTTTATGGGCATATTTATTTTTGAGGAATTTCCAGCTTCCCTAAAGTATT
>CAYVAL010000211.1:0-1911 GCA_964449395.1 uncultured Gammaproteobacteria bacterium
CTTGGGATTCTGTAGTAGGAACGCGCTGGACTCTGTGCACACCAGCTTCAAACTTAAGCTGCTTATAAACATCTGACCCTTCAATCCTTGTTACAAGTTCTTTGAATCCTCCATGGTCTCCTTCTCGGACGCTTACTATCTCCATTTTCCAGTTATTTCTTTCGGATAGTCTGGAGTACATTCTGTACAGATCACCTGAGAATAAAGCAGCTTCATCTCCGCCAGTTCCAGCTCTTATTTCCAAAAATACATCTTTTGAATCGTCTGGATCTTTAGGTAATAATAATCTTTTTAACTCTATTTCTAAGCCATCAATACTTTTTTTGAGATCATCAAATTCTAATTCCGCCATTTGTTTTATTTCTGGATCAGAATCCTTCATAAGTAGTTTTGCTTCTTCTATGTCGGCTTCTGCTTTTTTAAAACTAATAAAAGCATTAACTAAGGGTGATAAGTCTGCATACTCTTTAGATAATTTGATATATTCCTCTTGATTGGAAGTTATATCCGGTTGACTCAGAAGAGACTCTATTTCCTGATATCGGGAAGAAACATCTTCTAATTTAGTTAAAATACTCTCTATCATTTATTTGTACCTTTGCTGATAATAAGATCTATGGAATATCCAAAAAATTCTATTTATCAACATTTCGCCCTAACGTTAGTAATACTATCTTTATTTGGGTGTTCTTCCATTGCTATTGAATCAAAAAAAACCTCCAATGAAGTAGCTAGTATTAATGAAAATTTCAAAATAGAAGGCAAGTTTAAGCTTTCGTTCATGGATAGCAAGGAAACAGGTTATTTTGAACTCGATAAATACAATAATACGATCTCTCTAACACTTGGAAAAAACTATCTACTTCCCGAGGAAGTCTTAATCTTAGATATAAGAGAAAACCTAGATCTTAACCAATTTGCTTTAAATCAAGATTACCTAAATGAAATATCTTCAATTTCTATAAAATATTTACTGGAGTTATGCTTAGGGTTAAAGACATTTAATAATCAAACTACAGAACTGAAAGTAAGTCTTGAATTTGAAGAGTTTTCCAAGACTCCCTCTAAAGTAATTATTTCAAATAACAAAAATATTGAGCTTACGATCTTAATCAAGGATATATGGAAGAATTAAGATTACAGGCCCCTGCAAAATTAAATCTACATCTTCAAGTGCTGAGATTAAGAGATGATGGCTTTCATGATATTTCGTCCTTATTTTCCTTGATTGATATAAGTGATTTACTCATTTTTAGAAGAAATAAAAAAAATATAAATCTTATTGAATCATCGCCTATTGAAGACAATATAGTCATGAAAGCAGCTCAACTTTTAAAAGATTATTCTGGTACCAGTCAGGGTGTAAGCATAGAACTCATTAAAGCCATTCCTGATCAAAAAGGATTAGGAGGAGGAAGCTCAGATGCAGCGACAACGCTAATAGGCTTAAATAGACTGTGGAACTTGGAAATCTCTAATAAAAAATTATTAGATTTAGCTTTGAGGTTAGGTTCAGATGTTCCTTTCTTTATGTTTGGAAAAACTGCCTGGGCAGAAGGTAGAGGAGAAATTTTAAGAGAATATCCTTATACAGAAAAATACTTTCTTTTATCTTTTCCTAAGCTAAAAATTAGTACTAAAGAGGCTTTTGATAATATATCTATTGATAGCAAAGCGCGGTTAACGGAAGAAAGCTACAATAATGATAAAGCCTTCAACAGCTTTGAAGTTTGGATAAGAAAAAGATATCCATCTATCGATAAGATTTTTAATGAACTCGAAGTGATTGGTAATCCAAGACTATCTGGGACAGGTTCAACTATATTTTTAGAATATAACAGTTTAGAGAAAGCACAGATAGCTCATAAAGAATTTCCTGAATTAGTTTTAACAAAAAGCTTAGATCGTTCA
>CAYVAL010000212.1:0-1880 GCA_964449395.1 uncultured Gammaproteobacteria bacterium
AAATAAATTCTTCCATCTTCTAACTTTTCCATTATCAAAATCCATTCCCTCTCCATGTGAGATATTTCCAAAATCAAATCCTTCATTTTGTAAATGTGTTTTGCTCTTAGCTAAGTCTTCGGTTCCTAAAACTAGACCTGTTAAGCCTTCGCCATTTTCCTCAATCGTTTTATTAACAAGCTGAGCTCCAAGTCCCTCGCCATTTGCCGCTAAAAGCTCAAAGTAAATATTATTAAAATTAAAGATAGAGTTGATAGTGCCTAACTCTTTATGTTCCCCTCTCCAAACGGGATTCATGCCGAATAAATTAGAGTAATTTATTTCTGCTTCGGATATGTTTTTAACTGAGACGATCAAGTGATCAAGTTTATTTATCATCATTCTTGGATATTATTTTATTTTTTAAATTTACGAAGAAGCCTTTCATCTTAGAAACGAGTTCTGGTCCAGCTAAATAAATACCTACAATTACAAATACCCAACCTATTAGCCAAATTAACGTGGGGTAAATAATTCTTTCAATTGCTAATAGACTAGGATCGGCGGCTAGTTTTATCATTAAACCATAGCTCAGATAGTTTAAAACCAAAAGCCCCACACCTATTAAGCGTTTCAAAAGAGAAAATAGTAAAGCAGGATTCATTGTCTACATTCTAAAATATTTATTCACTTGAGAGGATATTTAAGTAATATTATGAGATGTTTAAAAAGTTTATTCCCCTTCTCTTGCTTTTTATTTTAAGTTGCACAAATAAGGATAATTCTATGAACCCTTTTCTGAACGATTACGAAACACCATTTAAAATTCCTCCTTTTGAAGAGATAGAGTTTGCTCATTACGCACCAGCATTTGATATTGGGATGAAAGAGCATCTGAAAGAGATCGAAGAAATAGCCAATAACCAACAAGAACCTACTTTTGAAAATACGATCGAGGCTATGGAAAGATCAGGAGAAACATTAGATAAAGTTGCTAATGTTTTCTTTAATCTTCTGGGCTCTAATACAAATGACGATATGGATGCTCTGGCTATGAAGATTAGCCCCAAATTATCTGCACACAATGATTCAATACTTTTAAATAAAGAGCTTTTTAAAAGAATAAAAGAGTTATTTGATAATAAAGGGTCCTTTAATTTGACGACTGAACAGAATAGATTGTTAGAAGAAACGTATAAAAGGTTTATAAGGTCTGGAGCAAACCTAGATAATCAATCTATGGAAAGATTGACTCAGATAAACAGTTCCTTATCTTCTTTATCAGTACAATTTGATCAAAACGTATTAAAAGAAACTAACTCATACAGTATGGTCATTGAGAATGAAGAAGATCTTGATGGACTTCCTGCAGAAGAAATAAGACAAGCTTCGCTTCTAGCTGATTCGGAAGGACAGAGTGGAAAGTGGGTCTTTAAACCTACTCGTGTCAGTATGTACCCTTTCTTAACATATTCAACTCAAAGGGACCTAAGAGAGGAACTTTACAACTCTTATATCCAAAGAGGTGATAACGACAATGAGTATGACAATAAAGAAATAATTGCAGAAATGATTTCTTTAAGAAAAGAAAAGGCATCTATGATGGGATTTGATAGTCATTCTGATTATGTTTTAGACAATACCATGGCTAAAACTCCTGAAAATGTTAATAAACTTCTTCAGACAATATGGAATCCGGGGGTAGAAAAGGCAAAAGGCGAAGTAGAAGAAATGCAAAAATTAATCACTGATGAGGGAGGAAATTTTAAATTAGCAGCTTGGGACTGGTGGCACTACTCTGAGAAATTAAGACAGGAAAAATTTGATTTTAAAGAAGAGGAAGTTAAACCCTACTTTAGTGAAGACAAAGTATTAGCAGGAGCCTTTGATGTCGCTCAAAA
>CAYVAL010000213.1:0-1877 GCA_964449395.1 uncultured Gammaproteobacteria bacterium
AAATACATTCCCAACGAGATTGGCCTTCTCGTTTGAATTAACTTCCTTAAAACCGAAGTTGGTTTTATTGTCTTTATTTTTTTTCATATAAATGCACGAGCATTTTATATTAAGCTGAATTAATTACCTTTCTCTTTAATAAAATCCTATTTATTGATTTTAGGTAGATATCCAAGCTCCTGTTAAATCCTTTAATTTGTTTCTCATTACTTGTTAGAAATACAAAACTGATTATTTCCATTGAAAGCATTTCATTCTTCTCAATCTTGTCTCTGAATTCTTCATTACCAAGCTCTTCAAGAGAGTTTAAATACGCTGACATTCTCGACTCATAGCCATAAGAAGTATTTCTTTTAAGGAGTTGAACAAATTCATTTGTCCAGTTTTGCTGAAGTTTAGACCATTCTTTTCTGACTTCTACATGGTTTTCTAACTTTATTTGAATAGTTTCAAGTTGATCGTCTCTAAGACGAATTCCTATCCGATCGAATCCAGATATGTAATTTTCTAGTAATCTTTCCTTGTATTCTTTTTTCTCGTTCTTGCGCTCTTCTTCTCTCTCCTCCCTTAGCTCTTTGAAGTGGTTATCTATTTGATTTATTTGGTCTTCATTTAATCCTTTAGAGAAATTTATGATTGGCCTTTCAAAAAAATCATTAACTCTCGCAAAGATCTCTTCTCCTTGTCTATAAGCTGAAACAACTTTTTCTTCTGGATTCTTTGTATCGATCTTTTTGAGGTCTTCTATAAGTAACTTAATCTTTAAAAGCTCATTTTCACTAAACCAATTAAGAAACTCTTCTGATATTAGTTCTATTTCTTGATTTTGTTCTTTAGAGAAATCTGCAAATCCCTTGAAATAATCTGCTAGATAACTATCCAGTCTTTCATAAACCCAAGATCCAGCTATCGAACAAGAGCTCAGCAGCAATATCATCAAAGATGACATGCAAATCTTTAAAATTTTTTTAACCATGATTAGGGGTTATTGTAATTTGCAGTTAGAATTCTGTCCGAAAATGTCAGACACAGCAAAATATCCTACCCTAGTTTGGTTAGATTTAGAAATGACCGGACTAGAACCAGACTCTGAAAGAATTATAGAAATAGCTACCGCAGTAACTAATCATGATCTTTCTGAAATTATTGAAGGTCCGAATCTTGTCATTCAGACACCTCAAGAATTCATAGACAATATGGATGAATGGAATACTAATCAGCATAATAAATCCGGCTTAGTTGATAGCTTGAGGGTAACCAATATGACTATAGAGGAGGCACAAAAACAAACTCTTGAATTTTTATCTCTTCATTCGCAGAAAGGAAGATCACCTCTGTGTGGAAATACAATTTCACATGACAGACGCTTCTTAAGAAGATATATGCCTGAGTTGGATGCTTTTTTTCATTATAGGAACGTGGATGTAAGTTCTATTAAAGAGCTTATCAAAAGGTGGAATCCAGAATTACTTGATGGCTTTCGAAAAAGCGGTGGCCATAGGGCTATGGCTGATGTTTTAGACTCAATAGAAGAACTTAAGTTCTATCGAGATAAGTTTTTTATTTAATCTTTCTTTTTCCCGGGGCCCTCAAATACCGAATGAGCAATAGGCATGACTTTTGCTGAGTCACTGGAAGTAATTTTTGCTGTACCTTTCTTATCCACTTCGTCTATACGCATTATGCAGCTTACTGGAATGTAGCTTCTTTGGACTCCTTTGAATTCATTTTTAAGCTTTTCTTCGCTTGTATCTACCACTATTTGTGAATTCTGATCAAAGATGTACTCCTCTACTTCTATAAATCCATACATGTCACTTTGATAAATCGCTTCGGCATATATTTCATAAACTTCACCTAATTGAACAAATACTACT
>CAYVAL010000214.1:0-1877 GCA_964449395.1 uncultured Gammaproteobacteria bacterium
GCCTGATCCAAACCTCCCATTTACTTTCGAGCAATTACATGACGAGGAATGGAATTCAGCTGTTTGCGAGCTTCTAAGTGAGAGAATCAAGAATGACGTTAATGATCAGAAATTAGCGCAACTACTTACGCCTGATTATCCATTCTTTTGCAAGAGAGTCTTAATAATTGATGATTACTTCACAACATTTAATAAAGAAAATGTTCATTTAGTTCATGATCCCGGAGGAGTAGTGGCGGTGAATGAGACTGGCCTTGAAATGTCATCGGGCGATCTATACGAATTGGAAGTCATAATTTACGCCACTGGATTTGATGCTGGTCTAATTCCTTTTACTGTTAAAGGGAAAAATGGAGTTACTTTGGCAGAAAAATTTGGAGCTTCGTCAAAAAATAATTATCAAATGATTGAACCCAAAACCCTGTGGGGGCTTCATGTTAATGATATGCCTAATTTTTATATGATGATCGGTCCACAGAGTTTAAACCCAGTCACTAATGTAACTCTAATATGCGAGGAACAAGGTAAATATATATCTCAGTTAATCTCTTCAATGCATAAAAATAACAAAGAAGAGGTTGAGCCTTCTTTAAAGGCAGTTATTGACTGGACAGACAGATGTAATGAATCCTCTAAAGGAAAAATTTGGCTTCAATGTAACAATTGGTACATGAAAGGAACTAAAGACGATGTAAGTGCAGGAAGAGAAAAGTCCAAAGCCATGTGGATGGAATCACATGAATCATATTTGAAATTCCTTTTAGGAGAAGAAGGCGGAACCCAAGAAGAGTTATTGGAATTTTCATAAAATTAATTTTCTGATTCGGCCCTTCTCTGTTTTAATATCAAGACTTTAGTATCTATAGGATAATTTAATGACTAATTATGATGTTGTGATCGTAGGAGCTGGAATCTCGGGAATCGGAGCAGCTTATAATATTCAGAAATCTTGCCCAGAGAAGTCTTTCGCTATCTTTGAAGGAAGAGAGAATATTGGGGGAACCTGGGATCTCTTTAAGTATCCCGGCATTCGATCGGATTCAGATATGCACACAATGGGCTTTCGATTTAAGCCCTGGACTAATGCAAAGACTATTGCTGATGGTCCGTCTATCCTAGAGTACTTAAATGAAGCTGCAGATGAGAATAATCTCCGTGAAAAAATTCAGTTTGAAACTAAAGTTAAGACCGCACAGTGGGATAGCTCTTCAGCAACTTGGAGACTTGGTATCGACAAAGGAGAACAAGGACAACTTGAAGATGTTACTTGTAAAATCCTTTATCTATGTGGCGGTTACTACAATTATGATCAAGGCTATCTACCTGAGTTCAAGGGATATGATGAATTTGAAGGCCAATTAATACACCCACAACACTGGCCCGAGGATCTTAATTATGAAAATAAGAAAGTTGTAGTTATAGGAAGTGGAGCAACTGCGGTCACAATAGTACCTGCTATGGCTGAGAAGGTAGCAAAAATAACGATGCTACAAAGATCTCCGACTTACTATATGTCTGCACCAGACCAAAGACCGTTTGATGGAATAATTAAGAAATTTACTAGCGATAAATTAGGTTACTTTTTGATTAGATGGAAAAATATTTTATTAGGAAGATTCTTTGTTTCTCAGGTTAAAAATAAACCTGAGAAATGGAAAAACATGCTTATCGACGGAGTGAAACAACATCTAGGTGAGGACTATGATATAGAAACCCATTTCACTCCTAAATATCAACCTTGGGATCAAAGGCTCTGCTTCGTTCCTAACGGAGATATGTTTCAAGCCATCAAAAGCGGTAAAGCTGAAGTGGTCACAGACACAATAGATAGCTTTACAAAAGATGGTATTTTATTGGATTCAGGAAATAAAATTGAT
>CAYVAL010000215.1:0-1877 GCA_964449395.1 uncultured Gammaproteobacteria bacterium
AGGAACAACAGGAGTATCCTTCTGACACGGGTTACCCCCGGTTCCGGCTAACAGTATTAACGGTTAGTTGAAAAGTAGTTGAGATACGCTTTTCGGAATCCCCGCTCTAGAGTGGGGATTTTTTTTATGAGCGAGCGCCTTCGCTATCAAAGATTCTGAGATAGGCAAGTTGCTCTTGGTCTGAAGAATTTTTAACTTTAATGTAATCTCCTTCTTCAGCTAAAACTATATCTCCAGAGACAATAGGTAATTCTGCTTTATGCTCAATCCCGAAACTTGGATTAGTTCCGTGACCACCTTCGTGATTAGAATATTCAATCACTTCCATTTGTCCTATACCAGATAGAAAAACATAAACTACCTCAGACTCTATAAGTCTATGTCCTCCGGTAGATTCTCCTGGTTGTATAACAGTTTTTCCTGCAACAAGTTTCCTTAAGAGGTCATTTGTCCACGCCGAATAGGCATTACTAGATTTAGAGAGATTATCTCCTACTGAATAATTTTCGTATTTTTTTGCCATATCTATTTAATTTAAAAATCTTATTCTAACATTAGTTCTTCTTTACTGTTTACTAAGTTGCAATATAAGATTCATTTTCAGGAGATATTAAATGAGAAGGAGAAAATTTTGGGGATGGGGATATGAAGACGAGCTACTCACTGATGAAGAAGAAAATAATATAGATAAACGAATAGCCAGTACTTTTAATCTTGATTCAGTAAACAGAATTAAAGTACCAACCCTTGGGGAGATTGATTTACCTGAATCTGGAATAAAAACTCCTAAGAGCTTAGAAAGCCTTTTTTCTGATGATAAATTAGAAAGATTAAATCATTCTTATGGTAAATCTTTTCCTGACTCTGCTAGGTCTATTTTGGGTATATTTACATCTCCTCCCGATTTAGTTGCTTTTCCAAATACAGAAGAAGACATATCAAGTATTTTAGATTGGGCATCATCAAATGATGTAGCAGTTATACCTTATGGAGGAGGTTCCAGCGTGTGTGGTGGCGTAGAAACTGCAGTTAGTGAAGATTACAAAGGAGTTATTTCGCTAGATATGAAAAACCTTAATTCCATTGTTGAAATTGATAGAGAGAGTAGAACAGCTTTAATTCAAGGTGGAATTTTTGGACCTGATCTTGAATCTCAGCTTAAGGCACATGATCTAACTATGCGTCATTATCCCCAGAGTTTTGAATTCTCTACTCTTGGTGGATGGATCGCTACTAGATCAGGTGGGCATTACGCAACGCTTTATACCCATATAGATGATTTTGTAGAGTCTTTAAAAATGATTACACCCTCTGGCTCGTACGAAACCAGAAGACTTCCAGGTTCAGGAGCCGGTCCTAGCCCAGATAGATTTGCTATAGGTTCTGAAGGTATTATGGGTATTATTACGGAAGCTTCAATGCGCTTACAAGACAGACCCATATATAGGTCTTCTTGCACTGTTGAGTTTGAAGGTTATAAAAATGCCTTAAATGCACTAAGGCAAATCAGTCAGGCTGCTTTATTTCCATCTAATTGCAGATTGCTAGATTCAAATGAAGCTCTTTTCAATGGAGCTGGTGATGGATCCATGCATTTATTAATACTTGCATTTGAATCTGCAGATCATGATAAAACCCAATCTCTCAATAGAGCTTTAGAAATATGTGCAGAAAATAAAGGAATATTTGAGATGTCAAAAGAGTCTTCAGATTCACATAGATCAGGTTCGTCGGGAAATTGGCGTAATAGTTTTATCAAAGCACCTTACTTAAGAGAAAGTTTTACCAGAAGAGGAATAATTCAAGATACTTTTGAAACAGCTATAACATGGGATAGAAGTTTCAATTTTATAAATGATATTAAAGAGCACACCGCT
>CAYVAL010000216.1:0-1874 GCA_964449395.1 uncultured Gammaproteobacteria bacterium
AATTGAGGCCCTCATAGTCTTTACTAACTCATAGCGAGCATTGAGATTATTGATACTAGAAGTATCAACCTGAACCTCCATTTCATCGCTAAGCATTACATCAACACCCATAGAACCTAAAAGTTCTAGCATAGTAGTAACATCATTTAAGTGAGGTAAATTTCCAACTTTTAAGGGAGTATCGGCTAATAATGAAGCTGCTAATATTGGAAGAGCAGAATTTTTAGACCCTGATGCATAAATCTCTCCATGAAGCTCACTACCGCCTTTAATAAGTAATTTATCCATTATCTATACCGAAGCAATCCATTGATCTATTACTAGATCAATGTTTTCTTCATTTTTTTCCATTAAGGAATAAAACTGACTCCTGAAGGTCTTACCCAAATTAATACCGTTCACTACTATGTTAATAATTTTCCATTTCCCTTCTTTGTCTAAGTACATGCTATATGTTCCAGGGTAGATACTAGAAGAAGTTATGATTTCTATTTTTACTTTTGCCTTATTCTTGGATTCTGTAATATTTTCAGGAGGCAATACTACAATCTTTTCATCTTTAAATTCGACTAAAGTACCTGAATAAGTATCTAGCAAACTTGTCTTAAAAGCATCTGAAAATGCATTCCTTTGTGTTTTTGTCGCTTTCTTATAATGTTTTCCCATTACGTTTCGAGCAATCCTATTGAAATCTACTATTGGACTAAAAGCATTACTAATTTCTTTTGTGAATTTATCAGGATCTTCGACATATAAGTCATTCTTCGTTTGAATTATTTGGATGATGTCATCATGAACCTTGGCTGCATATTCATGTGCAGAAATCTCATTTGCAGAGCTATAGAACGGATAAATAGTTAAAAATACTAATAAAGAAATATTTCTTGAAAGTGTTTTCATAATTGATAAATATGAATTGGATTCTTTTACCTTTATTATATCATCTGGATTAGTTCTCCTTGAGTACTTAAAATAAATTTATGATATTAGCGTTTTCAGCCATAGCTTTTGGAATTGCCTTAATGTGGACTAGTGCTGAAAAGCTTGAGAAATATTCTGTCCTAAGCGCAAAACAATTTGGTCTTTCTCCTTTCTTCATAGGATCAACAGTTATTGCTTTTGGAACTTCAGCCCCTGAAATGTTGACTACATTTTTTGTTTCATTGGAAAACAAAGGGGCCATGGTTATTGGAAATGTTGTTGGCT
Organism: uncultured Gammaproteobacteria bacterium; assembly: GCA_964449395.1. GTDB lineage: Bacteria > Pseudomonadota > Gammaproteobacteria > Magnimaribacterales > Magnimaribacteraceae > Magnimaribacter. The sequence continues at coordinate 1,207 of CAYVAL010000216.1, forward strand.
CAAATGTGGCCAACCTATCTCTAGTTTTTGGTTCAATGTTATTAATTCTTGCCTATAAAAAACTTAATATCAGTCAAGACAAGTCAATACTTATAAATTTACTAATATTATTAGCATCAAGCCTTTTGGTTTGGTTCTTAATCGCCACTAATCCATTTAGCATTTACACATCAGCGATACTTCTTTGCTGTTTGATTTCAGTAATATTATTTTGGTATAAAAACAGCAATGCTGAAGAGATAGACAGTTCTGTAACAGTGGAAAAAAATGTTTTTTTGAAGCTTCTGCTATCTTTAGTTGTGCTTGTCTTTGCAGCCTGGCTGATAACTCATGGTGCCAATCTAATTTTAGATCAATATAACTTGGGGCAACTATTTATTGGCTACACTGTGTTAGCGATTGGAACTAGCTTACCTGAAATTGCCGCATCAGTTTCTTTAGCATTAAAAGGAAGATATGAGACTGTATCAGGCACTTTGATTGGCTCAAATATATTCAATGGTTTATGTGTATTAGCCATACCCGGTCTTTTCATGAGACCCGAAATGTCCTCTGGCTGGAGTTATTCTGAATGGTCTCCTCTTTTATTTCTGCTCTTCTTGGTCACATTATTTTTCGCATTTTATATTTTTATGCTTTCAAGAAAAGAACAAAAAGCTGGCTTTTTC
>CAYVAL010000217.1:0-1859 GCA_964449395.1 uncultured Gammaproteobacteria bacterium
GCGGCTGCGTTCTACGGATGGTTTCTTCTTCAGGAGATGTTAAGCCCTTTGCAGATTTTTGGAGGGTTTATAGTTTTAGTTGCAATATACTTAGCTGCTAAAAAATAGTTAATCCCATTTAGGATCTCTTTTTTCTAAAAAGGCAGCTATACCTTCTTGGGCGTCCGGACCAGCAAATGTTTCTGCACTTTTTTTACCTAGATATGGAAGAGCCTCATCAAAATTCATAGCATCTTGGTTCACATAGGCTTCTAATCCAAATTGCATTGTTCCAGGGGCTAAACTCGCAAGATCGGAAGCTAATTTTTCCACAGACTCATCTAATTTATCTTTAGGAACTGATTCGTTAATAAGTCCCCATTCTTCTGCTTTCTTAGCGTCAATTGCTTGACCTCTCATGCAAAAATCTAATCCAGCTCTTTTTGGCATAACTCTAAATAATCCAGCCATCACCATATGTGGCCAAACTCCTCTAAGTATTTCTGGAGCAGAAAACTTAGCTTCTTCAGTGGCAATGGCATGAGTGCAGTTGGTCACCATCAGAAGGGCACCTGCATGAACTGAGCCTTGTATTTTACAAATAATAGGTTTGTATAAATGCCTAATTAGAAGACTAATGTCATCAGAACCCTCTATCTTAGGGACATTTGATTCTGCTTTTTCTCTTCTTAGATCCGCCCCTGCACAAAATACATCTCCTTCTGCAGCAATTATCACTACTCGAATCTCTCTCTCTTGTTTTGCATAAGATAATGCATAACAAATTTCATTCATCATCACATTATTGAGTGCATTCTTCTTCTCAGGTCTATTGAGAGTAATGGTGAGTACATTGTTTTCAATACCGATCTTAGTTGCTTGAAATACCAAGCCTTCAAGAGATAATTTATTTTCCATAGTTATATTAATTTTTTAAGTAATTAGGAATTTCTATATCTTTAGCTCTTAAGTATTCGCCTAAAGATTTAGCTTGACCATCTAAGCGAGTAGATGATGAGACTCCTTCTTGAAGTATGTCATGAACATAAAAGTTAAGTGATAATATATTAGGTAACTCATATCTATCTATTTCGTATTGTTCTAAATCAGGTAAGAGTTCCTTTAGCTTTTCAACTGTAAGGAAGTCATAGAGATAAGAGTATGCATCTTGATGCTTAGCCCAAACACCCAAGTTAGCACATCCACCTTTATCTCCCGATCTAGTTCCATAAAGGCTTCCAAATTTAGTTACAGAAATACTCTCATATTTGGGTAAATTATTCTCATAAGGCTCTTTCTGATAATAAATTTCTTCAAAATCTAACTGACTTGTCGGCTCAACTTCTATGGTTTTTCCTCCAATATGTACATGTTCTTTAATAAATTTACTATCTATAAGGGCTGGCCAGTATTGAATATAGGGACCTGACGGCATACCAGAACGACCGGTATAACCAGGAATACTTGCTAATCCTAACTCAACAATTTTGGCACTAAAAAGGCGACCAACAAGATCAGGATTTTGTGACATTACGGAAATTCTTAGGGAAGCTTGAGCTGCTTCATTAGATAAAGGGTTTTCATGGTCAGTTCTTATGAGTTGAATATCTACATGATCAAATTGATCTTTTCCTCCCACATTATCAAATATTAGGTCTGTAACTAGTTTGGCTTTCTCTTCAATATCAATTCCTGTTAAAAGAATTTCTGTTCCATTTCTAAAACCGCCAGCCAGGTTGACACATACCTTGTGTGTCTTAGGTGCGCTTGATCCTCTGCAGCCACTTACATAGACCCGATCTTCAGCTTCTTGCTCCATCTTGAGAGTATCAAAATGTCCGATAACATCAGGGTTCATATAAGCAGGAGAACCAATTTCA
>CAYVAL010000218.1:0-1852 GCA_964449395.1 uncultured Gammaproteobacteria bacterium
TAGAATATCAAAATTCAATAACTTCTATTTCTAATATCAATAAACTTGATGAAAAAAAGAATTTCGGATCCCCTAAAGAGGTTTCGCCTGAACACTTAACGGTTTATGGTTTCCATGATGGCGCTGCGCATCACCGCTCCTCATGCAAGACACGTTCTGGTAATTATCCTTATTGCAATGCAATGTTACTACCGTCATTTTCTCTTGCAAAATCTTTAGTCGCCACCATGTCTTTAGCTCTGCTAGAAAAAGACTATCCAAATATTATGAATGAAAATATTCAAGATTATGTTCCCGAATGTAAACAAAAGAAATGGAAAGATGTAAGGTTTAAACATGCGCTTAATATGGCAACAGGTCATTATTTTGATAAAAAATGGTACAGCGAAGACTGGTATCTAAACAACAAAGGATTTTCATTAAATTATACCCATAAGGATAGAATTAAATTTGCCTGCTCAGTGTTCTCAAAAAAATCACCTCCAGGAATGAAGCTTTCTTATCATTCCTCCGATACATATATTTTGGGAGTAGGGCTTAATAATTTTTATAAATCAAAAAATGGCGATAATGCTGATATTTATAAAGACTTAATTTTACCTCTTTGGAAGGAATTGAATTTAAGTCAAGCTACACATGAAATTAGGAGGTCCATCGATTCTATTAGACAGCCTTATATGGAATATGGAATGTTTATGACAGCAGATGATGTCTTAAAAATAGGAGCATTCTTTATGGGACAAAATGTATTAACAGAAAAAGGTGTTTTAGCTGACGCTCTTCAATCTAATGCCAATCAACGAGGACTTACCGCTATTGAAAATATTCTTTATTACAATAACGGTTTTTGGGCTAAAAAGTTTAAAGGTAGTGGTTTGAATTGTAGTGAAGATGTATGGATACCATTCATGTCAGGATTTGGGGGTATTACAGTTGCATTTATGCCGAATCAAACCATGTATTACTATTTTAGTGATAACCAAGAGTATTCTTGGGATAGAGCTGTAAATGCTTCAAATAGAATGTCACCTTTCTGTAAATCTAATTAGTTATGAGAACTTTTTCTATAGCAGGATTGCAACTAGACCTAAATTATTCAGATAATTTAGCGTGCGTAACTAATGCAATCATACAAACTTCAAAAAGATATCCTTGGGTTGAAATGATAGTAGCCAGTGAACTTGCTGTAGGGGGCTCTAACAGATCAGATAAGTACTCATTAGATAATAACTTGGAGGGTTTTCAGGATTTAGCCAAGAAACTAAATATATGGCTAATCCCAGGTTCTTTCTATCACCATCAAGAAGGAAAGATAACCAATGTTGCGCCTGTGATCTCCAATAAAGGAGAATTAATTACTTTGTGTACAAAAACTTACCCATTCTTGCCATATGAAGAAGGCATTACTGGAGGAGATGAGCCATGTGTCTTTGAAGTTCCTGACGTGGGAATATTTGGCTTACATATTTGTTACGATCTATGGTTTCCTGAAAGCAGTAGAGCATTAGCAATGAAAGGTGCAGAGATAATACTTCATCCTAGTTTGACAGATACTTGTGATCGTAAGGAAGAAAAAATAATGGCTAGAGCTACTGCAGTCCAACAGCAATGCTTTTATGTTGATGTTAATGCTGGAGGTAAGCAGGGCTGCGGCCAGTCCACAATAATAGGACCTGAAGGTGAGATTTTAACGGAAGCAGAATCAATCGAAGAAACCCTTTTAATTGAAATAGATTTAGAGAGAGTAAAGAGAGTGAGGGCCCGAGGCATCAAAGGTTTAGGTCAGCCCTTAAAAAGCTTTAGAGATAATCCAAATCCTTTTAAAGAGAATAAAGTTAATGAAGAATATCTA
>CAYVAL010000219.1:0-1833 GCA_964449395.1 uncultured Gammaproteobacteria bacterium
AAAATTAGAATTGGTAACCAAATTGATACAGCACCAAAACTAATGGCTAATCTGTTATGGGACCTGAGCTTAAATAACAATTCATCTCTTGTATTAGAAGTAGAACATATGAGTTCTTACTACACCGATGCAGCAAATCTGCACAAGTATGAAGGACACACACTTTACCATGCTAGATATAATCAAAAATTGTCCGAATCTCTAAAAACGTATCTCAGGATTGATAATATCTCTGACAAGGCTTACGCAGAAAGAGCTGATTTTAATGCCTTTGGAGGTGATAGGTATTTTCCTGGTTTACCTAGGGAAATTTATATTGGATTAGAATATACTTTCTAGATAAGTACCAATGAATAAAAAAGTAGAAATAAATTTTGAGAAAGCCCTGGAAGAGCTTGAATCTATAGTAGAAGATTTAGAATCTGGAGACTTAAGCTTAGAAAATTCTCTAAAGTCTTTTGAAAAGGGAATAAAGTTAGCAAGACAGTGCCAAGAAAAACTCTCTCAGGCGGAACTACAGGTTCAGAAATTAATCGAAGAAGATGGAGAACTTAAAACTACTCCATTGAAAGATGTCTGAATTTGAAAAAATAATAGTCTCCTATCAAATAAGAATTAATCAAAAACTTGAAGGGCTACTTCCTTCTGATGATTCGATTCTAACTAACGCGATGCGATACTCTGTGCTTAATGGAGGCAAAAGGCTAAGGCCTATACTTGTATACTTAGTTAGTGAATTGGGAACTGCAGAGGGAGATTCGCTAGATATATTAGCTGGTTCAATTGAACTAATTCATTGTTACTCTCTAATTCATGATGATTTACCTTCCATGGATAATGATGATCTAAGAAGAGGTATTCCAACTACACACAAAGAATATAATGAAGCCACAGCAATACTAGCAGGAGATGCACTCCAGCCTTTGGCATTTGAATTATTATCTGGAATAAAGACCTCAGACAAAAATAAAATAGTCATCATTGAAAGTCTAGCAAAAGCTTGTGGATACAATGGTATGGTAGGTGGTCAAATAAAAGACATACATTCTCAAGACATAAATACAGTTCAAGCATTAGATTTAATGCATTCTCAAAAAACTGGTAAATTAATTGAAACCTCTCTGGAGACTTCTGGTATTTTATGTGGATTGGATATTTTAGAAATTAAAGCATTAAAAGAATATGGATCGAAAATAGGTCTAGCGTTTCAAATTCAAGATGACATCATAGATATTGAATCCCCCTCCTCGGTGAGCGGAAAAGATCAGGGTTCGGATCTTGATCAAGATAAAGTTACTTACCCTTCTATTGTAGGTTTGCAAGAATCTAAAATTAAAGCACAAGAATTAGCCTCAGAGGCTAAAGAAATACTTCAACTATTAGTTAAAAATACTGATAATCTGTGCCAATTAGCAGACTACATTGTTTCAAGAAAGACTTAAATCGTGAAAATCTTTGAATCTATACCTACAGAAGAGCCTTCTTCAGGGCTTTTAAAAAATATAAAGTCTCCTAAAGATCTTAGGAAGCTCAGTCCGTCACAGATACCTCAACTAGCAGATGAGCTAAGAGAGTTTCTACTCTATACAGTGGGAAAAACAGGCGGTCATTTTGGTGCTGGACTTGGTGTTGTTGAACTAACACTAGCTTTGCATTACAAGTTTGAAACTCCTGAAGACAGGATAGTTTGGGATGTAGGACATCAAACATATCCGCATAAGATATTAACTGGCAGGAAAGATGAAATGGAAAGTATGAGACAGAATAATGGCCTTGCACCATTTCCGGTGAGATCAGAAAGTGAATACGATACTTTTGGTGTGGGTCACTCAA
>CAYVAL010000220.1:0-1824 GCA_964449395.1 uncultured Gammaproteobacteria bacterium
GTTTCAAGAGGTTTCTTCTTGGCTTTCATGATATTAGGTAAAGAGGCATATCTTGGTTCGTTTAATCTAAGATCAGTAGTAACAATAGCAGGTAAGGTTAACGATACTGTTTGTAAGCCGCCATCTATCTCTCTAGTTACATGTACACTACCATCTTGTATTTCTACCTCTGAAGCAAAAGTTCCCTGAGGAAGATCAAGCATTGCAGCTAGCATTTGTCCTGTCTGATTTGAATCACCATCAATTGCTTGTTTACCCAGTATTATTAGATCGGGGCTTTCCTTGGAGACTACTTCTTTTAAGGCTTTAGCAATTCCTAAAGGCTCAACAGCTTCACCAGTTTCAACTAATATAGCTCTATCTGCACCTAAGGCTAGACAGGTACGCAGTTGTTCTTGAGAGGCTGAATCTCCTACGGATACAGCGATGACTTCTTCAGCCTTACCCGCCTCTTTGATTCTTACTGCTTCTTCTATGGCTATTTCACAAAATGGATTAATGGCCATTTTTGCATTGCTTAAGTCTGGACCGCTTTCATCAGATTTAGCTCTGACTTTAACGTTGTAATCTACAACTCTTTTTACTGGTACGAGAATCTTCATACTCTTTTCCTTCTATGGTAAAATTTAAAGTGCGTATTCTATAACTGCTGCCCCTCTCAATACAAATAAATATAAGTATGGAAAATATCGAAAGAGAATCAATGGAGTATGATGTAGTCATTGTTGGTGCTGGACCAGCAGGACTTTCTGCTGCAATTAAACTTAAACAATTGGCAAATGAGCAATCTAAAGAGATTTCTATTTGTTTAGTTGAGAAAGGGTCTGAAGTCGGAGCTCACATCCTGTCGGGCAATGTTTTTGATCCCAAGGCCTTAAATGAACTTATACCTGACTGGAAAGATTTAGGGGCCCCTCTTAATACTCCAGTTAAAAAGGACTCAGTAAGATATTTACTTAACGAGAAAGCTAACTTTTCTATTCCAACTCTATTTGCAACTACATTTAAGAATCATGGTAACTATATTATGAGTCTCGGAAACTTTTGTAGATGGATGGCAGAGTACGCTGAAGGGTTGGAAATTGATATTTTTCCAGGATTTACAGCTTCAGAACTCATTATAGAGGACAGGGCTGTTGTCGGAGTTGCAACTGGGGATATGGGAATTGACTCAGCAGGTGATAAGAAACCTTCTTTTGAACCTGGCATTAATCTTATGGCCAAATACACTATCCTATCTGAAGGATGTCGCGGTCATCTTGGAAAGCAAGCAATCAAACTGTTTGAATTGGATGCAGATAGTGATCCACAGCATTATGGAATTGGTTTCAAAGAAGTATGGGATTTAGATCCAAATCTTCATGATGAAGGCTTGGTTGTTCATACCATGGGTTGGCCTGCCGCAAAAGGTGTTCTCTCTGGATCTTACTTATACCACGGAGAAAATAAACAAGCTTATCTTGGTTATATAGTGCCTTTAGATTATGACAATCCTCACATAAGTCCATTCGATGAATTTCAACAATGGAAACATCAATCTTCTATACAAAAGTACTTAAAAGGTGGAACACGAACAGCATATGGAGCTAGAGCTCTGATTAAAGGCGGTCATCAATCAATGCCAAAAATGCATTTTCCAGGCGGTATGCTTGTAGGTGATGATGCTGGCACGATGAACTTTCCAAGAATTAAAGGCACTCATACAGCCATGAAGTCTGGAATGATTGCGGCAGAAAGCTTATTCGAAGAATTCTTTAAAGAAGATCGAAAATCTGATGTCGATACTTTAACCTCAAATCTTAAAGCGTCATGGCTTGAAACTGA
>CAYVAL010000221.1:0-1814 GCA_964449395.1 uncultured Gammaproteobacteria bacterium
ACTGGGCTGAATATCTTGTAGAATTGGATATTCATAAGATTTATCAACCATATTTTTTTGAACCTTTTTAGAAATTAAAAATTCTAAAAATCTATTGGCATTTTTTTGGTTAGGTGAGCTTTTTAAGATACCAGCTCCACTTATATTGATATGAGTTCCTCGATTAGTTTGATTTGGAAAAGCCATTTTAACTTTTTTCGCAGCAGCCATTTGTTCTTCTCCTGCAGATCCTGAGAGCATGATTCCTATATAGTAACTATTTGCGATAGCTAGATCAGCCTCTCCATTGGCTACAGCTATTATTTGAGATCTATCATTACCTTGAGGTTTTCTGGCAAAATTACTGACGAATTTACTAGCCCAACTTTCAGTCTCTTTTTCTCCTATATTCGAAATCAGTGAGGCCACTAAAGACTGGTTGTACATATTGCTAGAACTTCTAACCACAATTTTATTCTCCCATTCCGGGTTAGCTAGATCTTCATAATCGATATTTTTTATCATGGTCTCTGAAACAGTTTCAGGATTGTAAAAAATTACTCTTGCCCTTTTAGCGATAGCGGTCCACTCATTATTTGGTCCTCTTAAATTCTCAGGAACTGAGTTGAGAACTAATTCTGATTGTATACTCTGAAATAAACCTTCTTTTTGAACTTTCCATAGATTACCTGCATCTACAGTAAAGAATATATCTGCTGGTGAGTTCTTTCCTTCCGACTTCAATCTTTGAAGTAGTGCACTTCCTTTACCGGATATAATATTTACTTTAATACCTGTTTCTTGCGTGAATTCTTTATAAAGAACTTCATCAGAGTCATAGTGCCTCGAAGTGTAGACATTTACTTCATTGGCCATCATTACGTGTCCGAAGAAAGATAATAGTAATATTAATTGTATTTTTTTCATAAACGGGAATTTTACTTTATTGAGAATGATTCTCAATAAAAATATTAATATCCGCTAGTTCCAACTTAGATAATGAAAATTCTATTCTTATTGGCATAATGATTCATTGAAACTAACAAACAAATATATGACTGAAGAAAATTCGAATCAACAAGCATTTGAGTATGTCTCGAATGCTGAAATGAAGCAAAAGTGGGCTTTACAAGATGATATAAGTCCTAATGATTTATCTCTAGCTAAGATAAATCCGGGACACAATGAGTGGTTCAAAAGAAATCAAGAATTAGAGGTTTTTGATCGACTAAGAAAAGAAGACCCAGTCCATTACACTGAAGATAGCCAATTTGGATCCTACTGGTCTATAACTTCTTATGAAGATATAAAGTCAATAGATATGGACCATGAGCGGTTTTCTTCTGACATTATGAACGGCGGTATCAGATTGGGCGGACAACCAATGGCAGAGCCACCTGATGAGCTTTTTCATTTACCTATGTTTATTATGCAAGATCAACCTAAACATACAGAACAAAGAAAAGAAGTTGCACCCATGTTCACTGGCGCACACCTTTCAACATTTGAAGAGCTTATTAGAACCCGAACTTGTAAGATTCTAGATGATCTTCCGGATGGAGAAAGTTTTAACTGGGTACAAGATGTTTCTGTAGAGCTTACAAGCAGAATGCTAGCAACATTGTTTGATGTGCCTCAAGAAGATAGGCTAAAGTTAATTCATTGGTCTGATACTGTAGAGCGGATCTCTGATCCCAATTTCTTTGAAACTCCTGAAGAAGGATTTCAAGAAATATGGAAATGTTTTGAATATTTCAATTCCGTTTGGGAAGAAAGAAAAGCCAATGATCAAGGAGGGGGCGACCTTATTTCTATGCTCGCACGAGGGGAGGCTA
>CAYVAL010000222.1:0-1803 GCA_964449395.1 uncultured Gammaproteobacteria bacterium
AATTTTTATGCCATTTACCTTTACTAGAGTATGGTTACTGTTACTTCCTCTAAGGAAGGCAGAAGACAACTGACCTATGCCCCCATTAGTACTTACATCAATTGCAAGACTCTCTCTTAATAGACTCGACAAGTTTTTTGGTTGAGTTTTATCAAGAAAATCTCTATCAATTTTATCAACTGCAATTATTATTTCATCTGATGGCTTAGGTATAGTAGAGACTACAGTTACGACTTCATAGCTATCAAGATCTTCTGAGAATACATAAGAAAAGGAAAACAATAATAAAAGCAAAGCTTTAAGCTGAGACATAAATCACCCTTCGTAATTAAGTTAATATTTTATTGGCCGGTATCCGGGCTTAAGAATTTTATAGTTTTTAACGCCTTCCCATTTTCACAGTGACATATGTCAAAAACCTTCTATTTACCGTTGCGAGGGCAGCACTGGATTATGTATTCACCAGTTTCCCGTTTAACCTCAAATAGGCACCAGCGTCTATCATACATAGGATTTAATTATTAATACTTTTTTTGTTCGGTTTCAGGGCTTAAACTAAAAGAAATTTATGGAGGAAACGTTATATGGCTTCTTTTGATATTAAATCTGAGCTTGATCATCATGAGATTACTAATGCAGTAGATCAAGCCAATAGAGTATTACAAAATAGGTTCGACTTTAAGGGGACAGGGGCTGAGTTCACTGTTGACGATAAACAAATTAATTTATCGGCTAATGAAGAGTTTCAAATTCATCAAATGTCACCGGTTCTTAATGAATCTTTGGCTAAGAGAGGTATTGACTTAAAGAGTCTGAAACCAGGTGAGATTGAAGTGTCGGGTGGAAATGCACAACAAATTATCGACCTCCAAGAGGGTATTGATAAAGAACTAGCTAAGAAAATAACTAACTTAGTTAAGCAATCTAAATCCAAAACTCAAGCTTCAATCCAAGGAGATAGCGTGAGAATAACCGGAAAAAAGAGAGATGAGTTGCAAGCTATTATTCAGCTCATTAAAGATCAAAATTTTGATATTCCACTGCAATTTATAAATTTTAGGGACTAAGGTTCTCAATGCTTAAGAATTTATCTATAGGTAGTCTGGGCTTTTCTTCAGGTCTACCTTATATTTTAATTTTTTCTACTTTAGGAGTATGGCTGGCCGATATTGGCATCGACTTATCTATGATAGGTTTTTTTGCATGGATAGTACTGACTTATTCTTTAAAGTTTTTATGGGCCCCTTTAATAGATAATTTTTCTGTACCTTTTCTAAATAGATTAGGATATAGGAAAAGCTGGATTTTATTGTCACAAATCCTTATAGCTTTATGCTTGTTGTTGCTTTCTTTTACTAATCCTTTAGATAACCTTCAGTTCTTTGCTTTTATCGCTTTTTTAGTTGCTTTTTCGGGCTCTATACAAGATATAGCTATTGACGCATTTAGGATTGAAATGGCTGAGTTAAGTCAGCAAGGTAACTTGGCTGCAAGCTATCAATTTGGATACAGAATTGCAATTCTTATATCCAGTTCATTTGCGCTTATATTCGCTTCCGACTTTGGTTGGAGTTTAACTTATCAATTGATGGCGTTACTCATGTTAGTTGGTGTGGGTGGGGCATTGATACAACCCGAACAACTCAATACAAGTTTAAAAAAATTAACCCTAAAGAATTCGATAATCGAGCCTTTAAAAGACTTCCTTTCGCGTTTTGGTTTATTTTTAGCTTCCTTCCTTCTGTTGATAGTATCAACTTATAGACTTACGGATATTGTAATGGGGCCTATGGCTAGTCCTTT
>CAYVAL010000223.1:0-1803 GCA_964449395.1 uncultured Gammaproteobacteria bacterium
CACTTTCTAATGTACTCCTTGCAACACCAGACTCGTCCAAGATGTTTACGTCTCGGCCCACTATCTTAGATACCATATAGCGACTTTCCTCCAGACTGATCTTGGAGGCCTCTGAGACACTAGTAATATGATCAACTAAGCTTTTGTATGCTAACAAAATAGCTACCAAAACTACTTCAAATACTGAATGAAGAGGTAATATATTAATCACAAGGCCAGCTGAAATAGAAACAGTGACTAGCGCTATAATGGTAAATACTCCATTTCTAGTTTTTTGAGGTCCCTCGTTATATCTTTTTTCGAACCAATCAATCATGTTTCCCATTAGGACGACTGGATGGGAGACTCTATCCCAAATAAGCTTTGGTTCGCCTGCGACTGCGTCAAGGATGATCGCAATTAATAATATAAAGAAAATACTCACTTTAAAGCCTTTTCAAGTATTTCCCAATCTTTTTCATTTTTAGGAATCCCAATTCTAACCCAGTTCTGATTATAATCAAAATTACGGATTAATATTTTGTTAGATGCTAGTCTTTGGAAAAGATTTTTTGCATCTCTTGTAAAGTATAATCTATAGAGGTTGGTTCCTCCAACCAATTTATATCCATTCATTATTTTGTCCAAACGGATAGCGGATTCATAAAGATTAACGCGTGTATTTTCTGCCCATTTAATATCTTGAAGTGCTTGATATCCAATAGATAGAGCTGGACCGGAAATTTGCCAGGGGCCTAAAGCATCTTTTATAGGGTTTACTGTTTCCGGTCTTCCGATTGCAAACCCTAACCTTAAGCCAGCTAACCCCCAAAATTTGCCAAAACTTTTCAATATTATAAAACCTGGCCGATTTGCTAGGTTTATTAAACTATTTTCTGGATATAGATCACAAAAACTTTCATCTATAATCGTCAATCTTTTGTGATTTTTCAAAACCTCATTTACTTTTTGTATTCTACCGTCCGGGTTATTAGGGTTCACAACCACATTAATTTCACCACCAGTTTTTGAAACTTTAAAACCAACTCTTTCGAATGAAAGTTTGTATTCGGAATAGGTTGGCTGCTGAATTGATACTGTACTCAAGGGGTTCAGGAAAGGTATTAGTGCTATAAGAGACGATACACCGAAAGCGCCCAAAACAATACTTGATTTTGGCACATTCCAAAAATTATGAGCTACCTTATAAAGATCTTCAAAGTCATTATCGTCTGGTAGCCTTTCCCAGAGGATTTGATCAACTTTTTCAAACGGATATGGTTTAGGATTTATTCCTGTTGAAAGATCTACCCAATCTGATTTCCTTCCACCATACTGGAGAACTGCTTCATCTAATTTTCCACCATGTTTTGAAAATGACCTTTTCATAAATTTTTTGGTAATGGGGGGTGCCGAGTAATAAAGTGGCCTTTTATATCCTCTGGCCAACTACGATACGGGATAACTCCTTTATCACTACCATGGTTAAGTTGAGCGTAGTCTAGAATGGCTTTAGCAGAAACCGTATTCGGTTCAAATTTACCCAGTGTATAGCACATTTTATCATCTGCTTGTATTGTTACGTTGCAACCATGACTACAACCCATGAGACAGGGGTGCGTTCGAGTCCTGATGTTTGGGTATTCCTCTTTTATTTCGGCTATTAATTCTATTAGGCGTTCTCCATCTGTAAAGCTCATGTCTCCGTCGGCCCAATTCTCTCGTTTACATGTCTCACATATTGTTACCCAAGTATTCATATCTTAATCATCTCTCCCTAGATTACTAACTCTACCGGTATAAGATATACTAATTATTCTGCAT
>CAYVAL010000224.1:0-1798 GCA_964449395.1 uncultured Gammaproteobacteria bacterium
TATTAATTCTCTATATTCTCAAAAAGAAATATTTATAAGAGAACTGATATCCAACGCTTCTGATGCACTTGATAAACGACGTTATTTGTCAGCTACGGACTCAAAACTTAGCTCCAAAGACCCTGGTAAAATTACCATCAGTGTTAGCAAGAAAGATAAAACATTAACGATTTCAGATAATGGTATTGGATTAAATGAAGCTGAAATGATTGAAGCTCTTGGAACAATTGCTCGATCAGGAACAAAATACTTTATCGAACGGTTGAATTCATCCAAAGATAAAGAAGGAAGTAAAGTAGCATTAATTGGACAATTTGGTGTAGGGTTTTACTCTTCATTTATGGTATCCGATAGCGTTTCGGTAGTATCCAGAAAAGCAGGAACTGGCTCCGCTTTCAAATGGACAAGTAATGGTCATTCTGGATATGAAATATCCGATTCTCAAAGAGATGTGGAAGGAACATCGATTACCTTATCACTTAAGAAGGAGGACAAAGAATATCTCGACGAGGTCAGAATAAGCCACCTCATAAAAAAATATTCGGACCACATATCTTATCCTATAGAGTGGATAGTATCTGACTCAGAGTCTCGTATTCTCAACAGTGCTACAGCTATTTGGACCAAAAAACCTAAAGAAATTAAAAAAGAAGAGTATAAGTCATTTTACAATCAAATAGGCGGATCATATGATGAGCCATACCTAACATTACATAATAAAACAGAGGGCGCTATAGATTTTACCCAACTGTTATTTGTTCCATCGTCACCTCCCTTTGATCTTTTTGACCCTGAAAGAAAATCAAAGCTACAGCTATATATAAACAGAGTTTTTATTACCGACGATTGTGAAGACCTAGTCCCTAAGTGGCTCCGATTTATAAAAGGTATCGTTGATACTCCTGATGTCGACTTGAACGTGAGCCGTGAGATGTTACAACAAAATCCAGCAGTAACAAAAATAAGAAAATCTATCATTCGTAAAACAATCTCTGAACTTAAAAAGAGAATGGATAAAGATAAAGATGATTATGATAAATTTTGGACGAGTTTTGGTAGAGTAGTTAAAGAAGGTCTATATGAAGACAATGAAAATAAGGAGAAAATTATTGACATATGTCGTTTTCACTCCTCTAGAGAAAATTCATTCATCAATTTATCAGATTATATTGACGGAATGGTTAAAGACCAAGATCAAATATACTATTTATCTGCAGAAACCCTAGGAAAAGCGGAAGTTAGTCCTCACCTTGAAGGCTTCAAGTCAAGAGGTATAGACGTGCTTTTACTTACCGACCCGATAGATGAGTTTTGGATTCCTATTATGGAAGAGTATGGTGGAAAGAAATTTACCTCTATTACAAGAGGAGCGTCAGATTTAGATAAGTTTGAGTCACAAGATAAAAAACAAAAAAAGGAAACTGATCCAGGTAAATTTGAAAAATTAATCGAGAAAATAAGTGGTTATCTTGGCGAAGAAGTTTCAAAAGTGCGTTTATCTAAAACTCTCACCTCTAGTCCATCATGCCTGGTAGCAGATGAAGATGGTATGGATGTGCAAATGGAAAAAATGATGATGTCGCACAATCCAGATTTCAAAGGCTCTCCAAGAGTATTGGAGATAAATCCGGGACATAAGCTAGTAAAAGCTTTAAATGCTATGGTTAAGAAGGGAGACAGTAGTATTGCAGAAGATATATCTGTTTTACTCTTCGACCAAGCTCAAATTCTTGAAGGCAAAGCTCCTCAAGATGTTACTAGTTTTTCCCAGAGAATGACTAGAGTCATGCAGAATTGC
>CAYVAL010000225.1:0-1794 GCA_964449395.1 uncultured Gammaproteobacteria bacterium
AAGATTTGCTCCAACTTCTTCACATTTTTTTTCTATTTCCTTAGACACAGGAGCAAGTTCGTCATTACTCCATATAGCGACTTTGAAGTCTTTTAGAGAAGATTTTCTTGATTCAGGAAGGTTTAATTGCCATCCTCTAGCTTCTCTTTCTATAGGACCAGCCATAATATCCAATGCAATCTCAAGGTCTTTGGCACTTCTTGCTAGAGGACCACAAACAGATAGATCAGGCTCAGGAACGTTCGGTATCAATTCATGTCCGGATGAAGGAATAATTCCATGACTAGGTTTATGACCAAAAACACCACAATAATGAGCAGGGTTTCTTATTGAACCGCCGATATCAGAACCTGCTTCTAGAGACGTAAATCCAGCAGCTAATGCAGCCGCACTTCCACCAGAGGAACCTCCAGGTGTTCTATTCACATCCCATGGATTACCGGTAGTCCCATAGACATCATTATAACTTTGAAAGTCAGCAAGATTCATCGGAACATTAGTCTTTCCTAAGAAATGGGCTCCCGCATTTTTGAATCTCTGCACAGCCAAACCATCCTCTTTTGCGATGTTACCTTTATAGTCTGGTATACCCCAATTCGTGCTTTGACCTTTGATGTTATAAGACTCCTTTATGGTCATAGGAACGCCATGAAGGGGACCTAAATTTTGATTAGTTGAAAGAGTCTTATCAGCTACTTTGGCATCTTCAATTGCTTGATCAAATATTTTAACAACGACAGAATTAATTTTGTCATCGTACTTTTCTATCCTGTCTATGAAGTGTTGTGTGAGCTCTAAAGAGCTTATCTCTTTTTTTCTTATTTTTTCTGCCAGTTCATAGGCAGGCAAGTAATGTAAATCCAAAATTAATCTTCTCCTGGTTTCCAGTCTTCATATCTTTCTTGAAGTCTTTGCATGCCAGATATCCAACGATCTCTGTCATTACCTTTCCTTGAAACATATTCAAGCACTTCCGCATGTGGCGTAACTAAGAATCTTTCTTTTTCTATAGCATCTAGTACATCTGCAGCTGCTTCATCGGCTTCTATCATTCCATCAACGCCAGCAACACCTGCTCCTTGTGCAGTCATAGCGGTTTTAACTGCTTGTGGACATAGACACGAAACACCAATTCCTTTGCTACCGTATGTAATTTTTATCCATTCAGCAAAACTTACGGCTGCAGCTTTAGTGACGGAGTAACCTGCTGAACCTATTTGGGTGAGCAGGCCTGCTGCAGAGGAGGTATTCATGAGATAACCTTCACCTCTTTCTAACATCTGCGGAAGAACATGTTTAGCCGCAAAAATATGAGATTGAACATTTACTTCCCATATATTTTGCCAATCTGAAGTTTCAACTTCGAAAAAGCCATGAACTCCTCCAATCCCAGCATTGGAACAGAATATGTCTATACCACCGGAATATTCATTGGCTTTTTCTATAACATTAACAATATCTGCTTCCTGACCTACGTTAGCCTGAACAGCTAAACCGCCTATATCATTAGCGGTTTCAGAGGCGCCCTCAAGATTCATATCCACGCAAACAACTGATTTAGCTCCGGCATTATTAAAAGCTTCACATAAAGCCTTGCCTATACCACTGGCCGCTCCAGTTACTACAACTCTTTTATCTTGAATGTGCATTAGTCTAATCCTAATTCTTTAATTGCTTCTTCTCTCATTTGTTTTTTGGCTATCTTTCCAGCAGCAACTTTTGGTAATTCATCAGCTTGGAACCACATGTATTCAGGCACTTTAAATTTCGCAATTTTAGCCGCCAAAAAGGAAG
>CAYVAL010000226.1:0-1791 GCA_964449395.1 uncultured Gammaproteobacteria bacterium
TGAATTATGAGTTAGATATGATTTGCAAGCTTGATTTTGCAGGTTACTTTCTTATTGTTGCAGATTTTGTAAACTGGGCTCAAGAAAATAATATTCCTGTAGGTCCTGGAAGGGGCTCTGGTGCTGGATCAATAGTAGCTTATGCATTAGGTATAACTGCCATAGATCCCATTAAATATGATCTTTTATTTGAAAGATTCCTTAATCCTGAAAGGGTTAGTAACCCCGACTTTGACATTGATTTTTGTATAGAAGGGCGCGATAAAGTTCTTGAATATGTTACCAACAAATACGGGAAAGATTCAGTTGCCCAAATCAGCACAAGAGGCACTATGGCAGCTAGAGCTGTTCTGCGTGATGTGGTCAGGGTTCTAGGAAAGCCTTATGGATTTGGAGATAGACTTGCTAAGGCTATTCCAGATGTTCTTGGTATAAGTCTTGAAGATGCATACCAAGAAAAGCAATTTCAAGAAACAATAGATGAATCTGAAGAATCAAAAGAAGTCTTTGAAATGGCTTTGAAGTTAGAGGGGTTGTCTAGGAGTGTAGGAACTCATGCGGCTGGAGTTGTTATAGCACCAACCGCTTTAACTGACTTTACCCCTCTTTTTTTAGATTCAGATAAAGGCACGGTAGCATCACAATTCGATATGGGTGATGTTGAATCAGCTGGTTTAGTGAAATTTGATTTTCTTGGTTTGAAGACCTTAACTATTATCGACCAATCAGTTTCTAGAATTAATGCAAAAGCAAAAAATAAGGATGAAAAGATAGATATTGAGAATTTATCTTTGAAGGATGGTCAAACTTTTGAACTTTTGCAAAGAGGAGAGACTACAGGAATATTTCAGCTTGAATCAAGAGGGATGCGAGACTATCTAAAACAGTTAGTCCCTAACGACTTTGAAGATATTGTAAGCATGAATGCCTTATATCGCCCAGGTGCATTAGGAATGAATATGGTTGATTCCTATATAAATCGTAAACATGGAAAGGAGGACGTAACGTACGGGCACGAAGCCGTAGAAAAAATATTAAGTACAACCTATGGTGTAATAGTTTATCAGGAACAGGTTATGCAAATCGCCCAAGAACTTTCAGGGTTTTCTCTTGGTCAGGCCGATATCTTAAGAAGGGCGATGGGTAAAAAGAAAAAAGAAGAAATGGAAAGTTTACGATCAACATTTGTTGATGGAGCCGTTAAGAAAGATGTTAATGAGCGTTATGCTGCTAATTTATTTGATCAGATCGAGCAATTTGCTGGATATGGATTTAATAGGTCTCATTCAGTTGGCTATGCCTTAATTGCCTACCAAACAGCTTGGCTAAAAGCACATTTCCCTGCTGAATTTATGGCTTCAGTTTTATCATGTGATTTAGGTAACACAGACAATATTCAACTATTTGTTGATGATTGTAGGAATATCGGTTTATCTGTCCAAAGTCCAGATATCAATAGAAGTACTTATAGATTTGAGGACCTAGATTCAAAGACAATTCTCTATGGCTTGGGTGCCATTAAAGGTATTGGTTCTTCTTTAGTAGAAGAAATACTTTCTGTGCGAAAAAATGAAAAGTTTAAAGATATCTATGATTTTTGCATGAGAGTAGGTTTCAGTAGAATTAACAAACGTATCCTTACAACACTTATTGGATCAGGGGCGATGGATTCGCTAGGCAAAAGGGAAGATCTTTTTCGCAGAATAGATTCATGTCTTAAAAATGCCGAACAAGCTTCTGAAAGAAATAAAAGCAATATTAAAGATTTATTTGGAGAAGAGATAGTTTCAC
>CAYVAL010000227.1:0-1785 GCA_964449395.1 uncultured Gammaproteobacteria bacterium
GCTTTATTAGTTTCTGTTGCAAATGACAATGAAAGAAACAGGGTGTCTTCTCTTGGTTTTTCATTAGGTTACCTCGGAGGAGGTCTGCTATTTCTTTTAAATGTATTGATGTTTTCTTTCCCGAGCTTTTTTGGACTTAATTCTCAAGTAGAGGCTGTTTTATGGTCTTTCTTAAGTGTCGCAATTTGGTGGAGTATTTTTACATTACCTCTTCTTACTGGAGTTAAAGAGCCACAAGTTTCTTCAGATGGTAAAGGTTTGATAGAGATCTCAACAGATGCATTCAAAAGTCTCTATCAAACAGCTAGAACTATTAAGCAATACAAGAGTGCAGTAATTTTTCTATTAGCGTATTTTTTGTATATGGATGGAGTTGATACTATTATTAGAATGGCTACTTCATACGGCTCTGATATTGGTCTCTCAGCTCAATCTATGATTGGAGCATTACTTTTAACCCAGTTTATTGGTTTTCCTGCCACTTTAGTTTTTGGTAGATATTCTGATAAGTTTGGTCATAAACAAACATTATCTTTTGCTATCTTTATATATATCGGAGTTGTTTTATTTAGTTCACAAATGGACAGCGCAATTGAGTTTTTTATCATGGCATCTATTATCGGACTTGTTCAGGGAGGAGTGCAGGCTATAAGTAGATCTTACTTTAGTAGTCTTATTCCTGCCAACAAAGCAGCGGAATTCTTTGGTTTTTATAATTTTATAGGTAAGTCCTCTGTCTTTATTGGTCCATTTATGGTGTCTGGGATAGCACTCGTCACTAATAGTCCGAGTCTAGGTATACTTAGTTTGCTTTTATTATTTATTCCTGGATTAATGCTTCTTCGAAGAGTTCCTTAATTAAAAAAATCCTCTTTCAGTCATAGCCTCTTTTAAGACGCTAGGCTTATCAGTCATGATTCCATCAACACCTAAATCCATTAAGTTAAACATCTGCTCTTTTTCATCTATAGTCCAGACATTTACAAGTTTCCCCTCTCTTTTGGCTGCATTAATGAACCTCTTAGTTAGAACTGGCACTCCCCATTGTGTTAATGGTATCTGAGCACAATGACCTTTAGTTTTTTTAAGTTTAATCCCCACAGATCTGCACATAAGTTTAAAAATATCCATCTGACCTGACGAAGTGCAAGCTTCAGGTCCGGCTAGTTTTCTAATTCTCATGAGCCTAGAAGAAGAGAAGGATGCAAGACAGGTTATGTTGAGACTATTCATTTCTTTTATGATTCGAACTGAATCTTCTAACGCTTCTTCAGTTTTAATGTCTATGTTAAAACGAAGTTCAGGAAAACTTTCTAATGTTTCACTCAATAAAGGTATTTTTCCTCCATTTATCAAATCTATCGATCTGACTTCATTTAAGCTTAACTCTTTGATTGTTTTATTTATGCCGGCCATTCTTTTTAGTGATGCGTCATGAAAGATAACTACATGACCATCTTTGGTTGCCTGGACATCTGTTTCCATAAAAACAAATCCCAAATCAGATGAATACTCGAACGCTTCTAAGGTGTTTTCTGTTTTAGTTTCATCTCCACCCCTATGGATAAATCCAAAGAACGTAAAATCTTGAAAGAAAGGATGCATAAATCTTATTTGTTTTTTTTAAACTATACTATAGAGCAGAGGTGTGACTATGGAGAAATTTTTTTTAGGACTATTAATAGTTCTCATTTTATTGGCTTTACCTTATTTTTCTAAATTATATGGGCTTAAGAAAATACATAAATCTGACATTCCTGAATCTGGTGACTGGGTAAAACTTTC
>CAYVAL010000228.1:0-1781 GCA_964449395.1 uncultured Gammaproteobacteria bacterium
CCGGAACTGAAAGCTGAGCTATTACTGAATTGTCACCAAATTCAACCATTGAATGAACAATCCCTTCAGGGTGAATTATTACGTCAATATCTTCTATATCAAACAACCATCTTGCTTCAATTATTTCTAGGCATTTATTCATCATGGTAGAAGAATCTACAGAAATCTTTTCACCCATAGTCCATACCGGATGAGCTACAGCTTCTTGAGGGGTTATGGAGGCAAAATCATTTAAGTCTCTTTTTAGAAAAGGGCCACCTGAACCAGTTAAAATAAGCCTAGATATAGAATCTTTGTTCTCAATTCCTTGTAGGCACTGATGTATAGCACTATGTTCACTATCAATAGGAAAAATGGTTGAATTTGATTCTTTTGAAATATTATTTAAGAACTCTCCTGCCACTACATAAGATTCTTTATTTGCTAACAAAACATGCTTGCCATTTTTTAAAGAATGATACACAGGCTTCAAGCCTGCAAATCCAACGATTGCAGCTACTACAATATCTATACTTTCTGATTCTAATGCCTGCTCAACTTCATTTTCACTTGATAATAAAGTAGTTTCATTACCTAACTTTTTAATATTGGATAAAAAAGACTTTTTTGCTCCTTCGTCGCTCAGATAAATATATTTAGGTTGAAATTCTTCGTATTGCTCTATCATGAGTTGATAATTGGAATTGGCTAATAAAAACTCTACTCTGAACTTATCTTTATTGTGTCTAACAACATCTAAAGTTGAAGTGCCTATTGATCCAGTTGAACCTAAAATAGCTAAACTTTTCATTAAATCATTAAGTTAAGAAATAAAATAAAAAAGGGAAAAGCGGCTATATGACTATCCAATCTATCAAAGATTCCTCCATGCCCCGGTATTAAATTAGAATAATCTTTAACTCCAACAACTCGTTTCATCATACTAGCAAAAGCGTCACCTATGACAGACATGAGAGAGACAAAAAATAGTAATAAAAAGGCTGATAATGATATTCCAAAAATACTATTTGATACCAATAAAAGAAGAACAGGAGATACTATTATTGCAAAAAGAAAACCTTCTAAAGTTTTATTAGGACTAACATTTGAAATAAAAGGTCTCTTACCAAAATTTTTACCTGCAAAGAATGCCAATGAGTCCATTAAAACGCTTATTAAAACTATAAATAAAATAAATATCCGATCATTTAAAGGTCCTAAAGAAAAGGAAACTGAATGGTCGACTGTAAGAATCTGTAATATTGCAGCAAAAAACCCTAAATGTATTACAAACCCTACAAAAGACCAGGTTATAGCATTCTTAAGAAAGTTTTTGTTTAAAGGAAAACTTAAAATAAAAATCGTTGAAGCCAAATAAATAAAAACGCTTAAGACTATAAAGAGACCAGTAAAGAAAGAAAATTGTGCAATATACAGTAATAAGACAAATATCAATAAAGCAAAAAAGGTCAAAAGATTTGAAAACCTAACCTTATGATATTCCCAAAAGGACAGACAAGTTATTGAAGCCAGGAAGTAGAATAAAAAATTTTGTGGAAGAAAAAAAATAACTGAAACTATTATTGCAGCGATAATTAATGCACTTATTACTCTCTGCTTAAGCATTCTTATAATTGAAAATTAGATTTATCACCATACCTTCTTGATCTATTGGAATATTCTTCAATAGCTTTTTCAAACTGACTATCGTCGAAATCTGGCCAAAGTAATTTAGGGAAATATAGTTCAGAATAAGCTAATTGCCATAAAAGAAAATTACTTACTCTAATTTCATTACCTGT
>CAYVAL010000229.1:0-1779 GCA_964449395.1 uncultured Gammaproteobacteria bacterium
TCAGAATTCTGTTTTCTAAATTCTGCATATCTAGATTTAACCTCTTCTTCAATAGACTTATCCATAGGTCCATTATTAGAGGGTATTGAATAATTTGGTGTTCTTTGAAAGACATAAAGCACGTCAGCTTGTTCTGCTATCAAAGGAATTGATTGAATGGCTGAAGAACCAGTACCAATTATTGCCACCCTCTTCCCGGTAAAGTCTTGTTCTTCTTGAGGCCAAGAAGAAGTTTGAAGTAATTGACCTTCAAAATTCTCTAATCCATGGAAATCAGGCTTATTAGGAACAGACAAGCAGCCAGTTGCGAAGATACAAAATCTGGCTTCATATTGCCCTTTTGAAGAGAATACATTCCATTTTGAAATCGACTCATTAAAGTTAGCACTGATAACCTCTTCATCAAACTGGATACCATCTCTAAGTTCGAATCTATCAGCTACATGATTAATATAATCAAGGATTTCAGGTTGAGCTGAATATTTTTCTGACCAATTCCACTCTTGCTGTAAATCTTCATCGAACTGGTAAGAATACTCTAATGAAGGGATATCACATCTTGCTCCAGGGTACCTATTCCAATGCCAAGTACCTCCTATTTGATCAGCCTTTTCTAGAATAACTGCTGATAATCCTAATTTTCTTAGTTTTAGAAGTTGATAAATGCCAGCAAAACCTGCACCTACAATTAAAACATCAAATTCTTTAATCTGATTCTCTTGAGTCATAGCTATTCCTCTTCAATACTTAAGAAGAGTATATCTAAACTTTAAAATATTTTTAATACGAAGTTAAAATTTAAATTTAAAGTCATCACCAAAATTACAATTTTCGTAAAAGGAATGTATCGTCTGAAGAGATTTGTTCGGACCTTAAAATTAAATAATAGGCAAAGATTATTCTTTCAATACCATTAGACTTAGATTTTGCTTCCTCCATCAGGTCTGGATCTATGAGATTTTGTTTGATCTCCTCTATGACTTTTCCTAAATGGAGACGATTAGCTTGCATAAGTAATTAAAAAAATATCCTTTTGTTAAGAACTGTCAGTTGTTAATATTTAGAAACAAGTTTTGGACCGACAAATATAAAGAACATTATACAATTTACTTATGAAAAATACCCTATTAGCACCAGCAATAGAAACTAATATTGATAATAATTCAGAAGAATTTAATCAATATAAAGATGCCATGTTAGAAAAACTCGATGGCATAGAAGACTTACTTGATTATGTTGAGCTTGGTGGAGGAATGCATCATCATGAGAGGCTTGCAGCCAGAGGCAAAATGTCTGTTCGAGATAGAATTGCAAACTTTCTAGATCCCGACACGCCTTTCTTGGAAATAAGCTCGTTAGCTGCTTACGCTTCTGATTATCCTGTCGGTGGAGGTGCAGTTGCGGGCATCGGAATAGTTGCAGGTACGGAAGTAGTCATCTTTGCCAATGATCCAACAGTCTTGGCAGGTGCGATGCATGCTTTTTCAGGAAAGAAATGGTCAAGGGCTATGGAAATCTCAAGAGTTAACAAAATTCCTTATGTTCAGTTCGTTGAATCAGCTGGTGGTGATTTGAGAATGGGCGGAGGTAAAGGTAAGAAAGGTGCAGCCGGAACTATATTAGGTGCTGGTCACTTTGCCGAATCAGGAAGAACGTTCTATGAAGTTACGGAACTTTCAAAATTAAGAATCCCTACTATTTCAATAGTTTTTGGTTCTTCTACAGCTGGAGGGGCATATCAACCCGGGATGTCTGATTATAATATTTTCATTAAAAAAC
>CAYVAL010000230.1:0-1763 GCA_964449395.1 uncultured Gammaproteobacteria bacterium
TTCTGGTATCAGTTCGTTCTCTTACTAAGCCCATTGAAATCAAATAATCTGATATGGTTCTAGTAAAAGCAGCTGTTCCTGATAGTAGGGTCGAGAATAGAACAAAGAAAGCTAAAATTATAAAGAGCCATTTAGCCCAACCCCCAAGAACGAGTGAAAACATATTTTGCAATGAACTTATAACATCAACATCCCAGAATGAACTTGTGGCTAATGACTCTTGCAATTCGGGAATGTTGTTTAAAACTCCCGCACCCAAAAAGAAAAATGGGAGTGTCCCTAGCGTTATAAAAAATACTGTTACCCACACATCGGTTTGCATAGTCTTAATCCAATGTTTTGTTTCTTCAATGTCATTACCTGTATTATCGGCATAGCCTTTTTCTAGACACCAATACGTATAAGCCATAATTTCTCCATAACTTATTCCAGTAAATCCAAATACAGCTAGAGCAAGAGGAAGGTATTCGGTTGGGAAGGAAAAGGAGAGGCCTTGAGAAATTTGATCAAAATTCACTTGATACTCAGTCGATTGCATTGCAATAGCTATCACTAAGGTCATGAAAGAAAAGAATATAACCATAACCAACAAAGTTCTCTCAAGACTTTTATAAGACCCAAAGTAGAGTAATAGCCAAGTTAATAAGCAAGATATAGCAACCCATGCTTCTTTGCTTAAAAGAGGAAACATGGTATTCCCTGCCTCTGCAACAGCGCCAGCTAATCCGCCCATGCCTGCAATGGAGGGAATCACTCCAATAAACATAAACCAAACAAGCCATGATGTGGTTTTACCTTGAATTGTTGTCTTGAAGCCAGGCATATCTGCGAAGGCTTCTAAAAATGTCTTTTTAGTTACTACAATGTACCTGCTTATTTCTGCCTGTATGATTGGCTTACTCCACATACTGAGAAGTAGCCACCAAAGTAGCAGGAAACCTGCTGCAGCCCCTAGTAACGGAGTCATCACTATTGATCCACTACCAACCACGCTACCAGTGACTATTACACTAGGTCCAATAAACTTTATTCTTTCTAAGAAGGTTTTTGGTGCTGTTTGCATATCTTGTATTCTTTCCTAGATTTTCTCACTAAACATGGAACAATGCCTCTTTTCTTTTCAGAAATTTATATATCCATGAGATTTAAAGTAAGTTCAGGTTTAAATATTGAGGCAACTGCTCTAGGTAACTCTATGGATCCTCTGGTGGTATTGCTCCACGGTGGTGGCCAAACAAGACATGCTTGGGGTGAAACGGCAGAAAGGTTAGCAAATGCTGGCTTTTATGCATTAGCAACTGATTTAAGAGGACATGGAGATAGTGAATGGAGCGTAGAGGGTGACTATGATATTGAAAGCTATAGGGACGATCTTATTAGTATTATAAAAGATATAGGAAAGCCTGCTGCCCTCATCGGAGCTTCGTTGGGTGGCATGATATCTTTAAGTACTGCAGGTGACGAAAAATTTAAATCACTTTGCAATGCTTTGGTCATGGTAGATATTGGCATTTATCCTAATGAAGAAGGCTCTAACGCTATCCTTGATTTTATGAGTTCTGGTTCCAAAGGCTTTACCTCACTTGAAGAAGTATCTGAATCAATATCTGCTTATCTCCCTCATCGTGAAAAGCCTAAAGATATTTCTGGTTTGAAAAAGAACCTTAGATTAAGGGATGATGGAAGATACTACTGGCACTGGGATCCTAGATTTATTCAATCTAGAAACAGTAATCGAACTGAATACAGGAAAAGACAACAAA
>CAYVAL010000231.1:0-1758 GCA_964449395.1 uncultured Gammaproteobacteria bacterium
CGAAACTAATGCCTAATGCTACTTGCCACAGAGGTGCATCAGGAGGACAACATAACGCGAATAATACAGTCGTAACGAATGCCCCTTCATTTATTTCATGACCCCTTACAATTGCAAAAACAACTTCCCAAGCAATTCCTACAACAAAAGTAACAATATAAATAGGAAAGAAATAACAAGCTCCAAACCAAATACAATCAAGAACACTTTTAGGGTCATAATTACATAAAAGATCAATAAAAATGAAATGCCAATCATCTTTATTAATTGACCCCATTTCTTCGAAGGCTATCAAAGATTGGTATCCTAAGTTATACATTCCGTAGAACATTGCTGGGAATGTTGCCATCCATACAACAACCATTACCTTTTGGAGATCAATATTATCTCTTATATGAACAGAGCCGAATGTTCTCTTATCAGAAGAATAAAATAGGTTTTCGAAGACATCATATATAGGAAAATATTTTTCTAATGATCCACCATTAGTAAATTTTGGTTTAAGTGAATCTAAAAACTTTCTTAAAGGTTTCATTTAGCCTTCAACCTCAATTTTAGTTAATCCTGCACGAAGCAACGATCCAAAGTCATATTTACCAGGGCAAACATAACTGCATAAAGAAAGATCTTCTTCATCTAATTCAAGCCCTCCTAGAGCTTGAATTTTTTCAGTATCTAGAAGAACAATATTTCTAAGAAGCATAGCCGGCAATACATTAAGTGGCAGAACCTCTTCATAGACTCCGATAGGAACAATTGGACGATCGGAACCATTCATCAGTGCCTTAAATTTAAAAAACTTTTTTGGAAAAAGAGCTGATAGAAAAAGAGGAATCTTTGAAAATTTTCTTGGACCGGGTGTTAACCAGTTCATAAACTCTCTATCGTTAGAGTTTGGTTCTGCTACAACAGAAATTTGATTATGATATCTACCCAGATAAGCATAGGCTCCAATTGCTTCTCTACCTGAGATTACTGAACCAGAAATTATTCTATTTTCTCTTTGCGTAAGCTCTCCAGCTGTTAGCTCATCAGTGCAAGCTCCTAATCGAGTTTTTATGTAAGCTGGTTCATTTACTTGCGGTCCTGCTAGCGATATTACCCTTTCTGCAGATAGGAAGCCTGTTTTAAAAAGATGACCAATTGCAATAACGTCTTGATATCCAATACTCCAATTGATATTCGATAATGAGGCAGGTGAAATAAAATGCATTTGAGTTCCAACCAGTCCTGATGGGTGAGGTCCTGCAAATACGTGTGTTTTTAATTGCTCATCTTCTTGAACTTCAAGTGTTGAATTCTCTGATACTGACAGATGAATTGGACAACTAACTAATTGTTTTAGGACGGCAATACCAAAGTTAAAGTTTTCTTTGTTTAGGTTAATTATAGACTCTGGATTAGGGCTAAGTGGCTGAGTATCTAATGCAGAAATAAAAATATTAGAAGGTGAAGTCTCTACATGTGGAATTTTACTATATGGTCTTGTTCTAAACGACGTCCACATCCCAGAAGAAATTAATTGTTCACGGATAGAATCTGGTGATGCATTAAGAAGGTCTTGCTCTGAGAAAGTATTAAATTCAATAAACTCTTCTTGCGAATCAACTTCTATAACGATTGACTGAAGTACTCTTCTGTTTCCCCTATTTATCGATTCTATTCTGCCTCCTGCTGGAGAAGTAATAAATACACCAGGATTTTTCTTGTCTTCAAACAAAGGTTGACCTAGTTTAACCTGGTCGCCTTCTTCTACTA
>CAYVAL010000232.1:0-1740 GCA_964449395.1 uncultured Gammaproteobacteria bacterium
AAAGATTAAAATATGCAGACATTCCTGAAGGTCTTCAAGGCCTTGGAATAACCTACTGTTATGAAAGTTATTCCAAGGCCTTGAAGACCTTCAGGAATGTCTGCATATTTTAATCTTTCTGTTATTCCCGCTAGAGCTACTATAGCTAAAGCCCAGCCAGTTCCTGCTCCTAAGCCATAAACAATACTTTCAGTAAATTCTAAATTCCTTTCAATTGAAAACAGTACACCGCCCAAGATGGCGCAATTGACAGTGATTAAAGGCAGAAATACCCCTAAAGCGTTATATAGTGCCGGTATGTAGCGATCTAAAAACATCTCTAATATTTGAACTAGAGCTGCGATTATTCCTATGTAACAAATCAATCCTACAAAATGTAAATCTGATCCCGGAAAAAGAGCATCAGCTTTTAGAAAGTAATTAAAAATTAAGTTATTGATTGGGACAGCTAGACCAAGGACTACTATGACAGCAATTCCCAATCCAATTGCTGGTTGAATTCGTTTAGAAATAGCAAGAAACGTACACATTCCTAGAAAAAAATTTATAGCAATATTCTCGATGAATACGGCTTTTATAAACATAGTAAAGTAAGCTTGTAGCATCAAACTTCCCTCTTTTCGGCTTCTAAGCTATTTTTTGAAATTTTAAATTCAGGTTCTTCAATCTGATCTGTTTTCCACTGCCTCAGAGCCCATATAGTAAATCCAATAATAAAAAATGAACTTGCCGGTGTTAAAAAGAAGTTATTAGCCATATACCACCCACCATTAGTAGTTAAGGGCATTATTTCTATACCATAGAAAGTTCCTGCTCCAATAAATTCTCTTATGACTGCAATAATAATAAGTATCACACTGTAACCCAGACCGTTTCCAAAACCGTCTATCGCACTCATGAGAGGCCCATTTTTCATAGCAAATGCTTCTGCTCTGCCCATCACAATGCAGTTAGTTACGATTAAACCAACAAATACTGAAAGCGTTTTACTACTCTCATAATCAAATGCTTGAAGCACTTCATCTACAAGCATTACCAAAGTTGCAATAATAGAGATCTGTACAATGATTCTTATATTGGTTGGTATGTGATTTCTAATAAGAGAGACAAAAAGGTTAGATAAAGTTACAACTGTGGTCAAAGCAACACACATAATCAAGGTTATATAGAGATTACCTGTAACAGCGAGTGCAGAGCATATCCCTAAGATTTGAAGGGCAATTGGATTGTCATTAAAAATAGGATTTAAAAGAACTTCTTTTGCTTTAGACATCTTTTAACTCCTTATTTTTCAATTGAGAAATTAGAGGTCCGTACCCCATATCCCCTAACCAAAAAGAAAGTAAATTTGTTACACCATTGCTTGTGATAGTTGCACCAGATAAACCATCAACCTGATACTTTGAGTTTTTAGAAGATTTGTCTACAGATCCCTTGATAACAGAGATTAGTACTTCACCAGATTCAGAAAAGATTTCTTTACCCTTCCATATAGCTTTCCATCGTGGGTTGACGATCTCTCCGCCAAGACCAGGTGTTTCTATGTGATCAAAAAACTCCAATCCGATAATCGTCTGGAGGTCTGGCTCAAGTGCTAAATAGCCTTTCATGGTTCCCCAAAGGCCATAACCTCTCACCGGAAGGATAATAGCGTTAAGTCCATTCTGTTCATAATGCAGATAAACAGTTTGGAAGTTCTCTCTTCTCTTTATCAAAGCAGCGTCATTTTCTGAAGATAGT
>CAYVAL010000233.1:0-1722 GCA_964449395.1 uncultured Gammaproteobacteria bacterium
AAGATTTCGTAGATACTCTTTCTAAGATACCCCTTGAATTTTCTCCAGGAGATAAATGGAATTATTCAGTCTCAACAGATGTATTAGGCTATCTCGTAGAGAAATTATCTGGTCAAAAACTTGACGAATACTTCCAAGAACACATTTTTGAGCCTCTAGGGATGATAGACACAGGATTTTCTTGCCCGGAAGAAAAGAAATCAAGGCTAGCTTCTCTTTACGAACACAATCCATCAGGTAAACCAAACCTTATGGAAGTTCCGTCTCTAGACGTTAAGATGCTGTCTGGTGGAGGAGGTTTATTTTCAACATTATCGGATTATTATAATTTTACTTCAATGCTACTGAATAAAGGTGAGCTTAATGGTACAAGAGTTATAGGCCGTAAGACGCTTGAATATATGACAATGAATCATTTACCAGATGGCAAAGATCTCACTGAAATGAGTGAATCAGCTTTTAGCGAAACTCCTTACGCAGGAGTTGGATTCGGTCTAGGATTTTCCGTTATGACTGATCCAGCTAAATCACAGACATTGAGTGACGTTGGAGAATTTGGCTGGGGAGGTATGGCAAGTACTGTTTTCTTTATAAATCCTAAAGAAGATATGTTAGTAATATTCTTAACTCAATTAGTTCCATCCTCAACTTATCAAGTTAGAAGAGAGTTAAGATCTTTAGTATATTCGGCTTTAAAACCCCAATAATATGAGGTTTGTATTTTGGTATGTCTTGTTTCTTTTTTTGCATTCGCAGTTTCTCTTCTCCAAACAAATCACACCTGAATATTTTCACGAATGTAAGCAGTCTCAGGGTCAGATTGAGCCTAAATTAATATTTTTTAATCCTCCTTTTTATCCTAGGACTGCTTTAGAGCGAGGCATAGAGGCATCTGTACTGCTAGAATTTGCAGTAAATAGATTTGGAAATGTTGAAAACCCTAAGGTTATTTGGTCTAACAACACCTGTACAACAATCTACGAGGGTTTTTCTGAATCTGCAATTAAGTCTGCTTTAGAACTAAAGTACGAACCTGCAAAGAACTTATTGGGAGAGCCAATTAGGGCAGAGACGGTGAAATTGTTTTCAACCTTTAGAGTTGAGGGCCATGAAGCGTTACTAGATATAAATGATAAAGATTTTGAAAAATATTTATCCAGAGCAAAATCAAAAAGTGTAGGTCGTTCTAAAAGGAAACTGAATAAACTAGTAGCGGATATTCAAGTCAAATTAGATAATCCGGACCTATCTAACATAGGAAGAGCATCTTACCTATATCTTAAAGGTATTGTTTTGATGAAACTTGAGACAGACAAGAACATGATTCACAAAGTTTTTTTAGAAAGTAAAAATCTCCAAAATAAAGAATATTATGAATTAGATGAAAAGAAGTATAGGAATGTAACTAGCGAAAAACTTTCTTATTTCTTAGGAGTGCTCTTAGCTGATAGATACTTTGAACAGAAAGAATGGAACAAGGTAGAAACGGAAGTAAAGGAACTTCTTGGAATCTTTCCACAACGTGTTATGCAAGAAAGATTTTATAAGCCATTATTGCAGCTTGGAATAGCAAGTTATTCATCTCAAAATTGGTGTAATTCTTATTATAGCTTTAACGCTGCAATGAAAATTGCAAAAAAGAAAGGCTTAGATTTTCCAGAGCCTTTACTTGAAGCTATGGAATTGTCAGCTTCATACCTTAATTAAGAATTTTTTTATTGT
>CAYVAL010000234.1:0-1711 GCA_964449395.1 uncultured Gammaproteobacteria bacterium
TACCCCTGATGCAGCTAAGGTCTTAATTGGACCTGCTGAGATAGCATTAACTCTATGCCCTTCCTTTCCTAGAGATACTGCCAAGTACCTGACACTTGCTTCTAAACTTGCCTTAGCAAGACCCATTACGTTGTAATTGGGTAGTGTCATTTGTGATCCCAAGTAGGATAAAGTTAGCAGAGATCCATTCCTATCTTGCATCATTGGTTTAGCTGCCTTAGCAAGAGCAATAAAACTATAGCTGCTTATATCATGAGCAATTTTAAATCCTTCTCTAGTAGTGACATCTACAAATTCACCATCCAATTCTTCTCTAGGAGCAAAGCCCACCGCATGCACTAAAGTATCCAGATAATCCCACTTTTCACTTAATAGCTTAAATGCTTTATCTATATCTGCGTCACTAGAAACATCACATTCTATGTATGTTTCTACTCCCCAATCTTCTCCAAGCTTCTCAACATTGCTCTTAAGTCTCTCATTCTGATAGGTAAGTGCTATTTCAGCGCCTGCTTGATACATGCTTTGAGCTATCCCTGCAGCAATGGAATGTTTATTTGCAACCCCAACAATCAGTACTTTCTTTTTTTCTAGAATTTTCATTGGTACATTCTAAGTGTTTTGTTAGAAAACTAAAATTAATAAGATATCAAATAATTTTTGATTGTGACTAATTAGTTGCAAAATTGTGAATAATTGACTAATCTAGCGACAAGATTGGCCTATATAAGGTCGTATATAACCTACTTTGGGGAAAAAAATATGAATAATCTATTTAAATCTGCAATACCTTTTGCTGTTTTAGCTCTTATTTCATTCGGATCTACTGCATATGCAGATGATGAAGATGAAGATGCTGATTCGGTTGAAGAAGTTGTTGTTACTGGTTCTAGGATTTCAAGAACGTCTAATTATGACGCTACCGGTCCTGTTGATGTGTTTACCGCTCAAGACGTAATTGATTCAGGTAAAACTAATATTGGTGATTTCTTAATTGAATTACCGTCTGCAAACTTAAGCTCTAATGCAACTAACCAACGTTCTGTGAATAACGGAAACACTGGTACAACTGAATTTAGTTTGCGTGGTGCTGGTTCAGAAAGACTCTTAACTCTAATTAACGGAAGAAGGGTAGCTCCAGCAGGAACTGGAACAGGAAGTGCTGTAGATTTACAGATTTTCCCTCTATCGCTAATTGATTCAGTTGAAGTATTAAAAGACGGTGCTTCTGCTGTTTATGGTTCAGATGCCGTTTCGGGTGTTTTAAATGTCAAATTAAGATCATTTGAGGGCTTTGAAGCTTCTATTTTTGAAGGTTCTTCTGATAAAGGTGATGCTAAACAAGATTTAATATTTCTTGCTTTTGGTACTGCAGGTGAAAGATCTAGCATGGTAGCTACAATTGCTCAATCAACTCAAGATAGTTTAGACATGTGGGATAGAGATTTTGCTTTCTGTCCAAGATTAGAACCAGACTATATGATTTATTTCCAAGCTGTTTGTGTTGCTGGACATGGTGATGTAGGTGATAAATTGGCTCATCAAGCATCTTGTGGAGCTTCAACTTTTATACCCACAGGTAGGTTCTATACTTCTTCAGGATCTAAAACTTTATATGGAGATGTCGGACCAGATGGACCTACTTCTTCTTTCTCATGGGCTACTTACTCTGGTAACAGAATGGGTGATCCAGAAAACAACATGGGAATGT
>CAYVAL010000235.1:0-1704 GCA_964449395.1 uncultured Gammaproteobacteria bacterium
GCCTTTAACTGGAAGGTTGAATGCAGAATCAGGTGAAACATTCATGGGAGTAGTTTCTGGAGCAGCTGAAACGAGGATTATTTTAGCGACTTCATCAGGTTATGGTTTTATAGCAAATCTTGGAGATTTGCAGACTAAAAACAAATCTGGAAAAGCAGCAATCAAGGTCCAAGAAAACGCAAAAGTTCTCATACCAAGCGTGATTAAAGATGAAAATGATCTACTTGCAGCAATAACCAACCAAGGCAGGATGCTTGTTTTTCCTTATACAGAGTTACCTCAATTAGCTCGAGGAAAAGGAAACAAGATAATTGGAATACCGAAGGCAAATTTTGTATCTGGCGATGAATTTTTACAAGAGATTGCAGTTATAGGTCAGGGAAGAGAGTTAAAATTAATTAGTGGTAAAAGGCATTTCACAATCAAACTTAAAGACCTTGAAAACTTCTTAGGCAATAGAGGTAGGAGAGGTAACTTCTTGCCTAAAGGATTCAGGAAGGTTGATAAAGTTGAAGTAGTGTCACCTGAAAATTTATAGTTTTATATTTTCATTTATTATAAAAAATTCAACGGAGAGACCAAATGAAAGATAAATTCCCCTATCAAGGAAATGAAGTATTAATTACCCAAGAAATGTGTGATCTAAATGAGCATATGAATGTCCTATATTACGCGCAAATCTTTGAGGAAGAGTTTCCTTTCTATTCCTCGCTAGGCTTTTCATCAAATTACTTTGAGCAGGGCTTTTCTTTCTTTACTTTAGAAATGAATATTAGGTATTTAAAAGAAATGAGAAAAGGGGAAGTAGCTTTGCCAGGCTTCAGATATTTTGCTGTGAAACCCAAATTGATACATTACGGAGGCGTTATCTTCAATGAAGCTGGAGATGCTTGTGCAATATCTGAGAATGTTTTGATTCATGTGGATATGAATACAAGAAAATCATGTGAAATGAATGAAGAAACTATTAAGCATCTAAATGATATGTTGCAAGATCATGCTTCTACCGGCGATATAGATTTTGAGCTTAGATTGAAGATTTAAATTAACAATAATTCTTTCTGAATATTTTCAGTTAGTAGCTCTAATACCTCAGTACTTTTAAGATTTTCTTGCAATTGTTCTAATTTTGAAGCACCAAGAATTACAGTAGAAACATTTTTATTCAATAGGCACCAAGCAATAGCGAGTGAAGACATGCTTACATTCAAATTCTCGGCAATAGGAGCTAAAGAGGCAACCCGTTTCATCCTCGCTTGGCCTCGGTCAGAATCAACCATGCTCTTCTTTAGCCATTCATAGCCTGATAAAGATGCCCTAGAGCCTTCAGGAATTCCATCTAGGTATTTTCCCGTTAAAGCGCCAGAAGCTAAAGGAGACCAAATTGTTGTTCCCAATCCATATTTCTCGTAAAGAGGTCCATATTCTTTTTCAAATCTATCCCTATCAAGTAGATTGTACTGAGGTTGCTCCATTGAAGGAGGAGTTAGATGATTTGAGTGAGCAAACTCATATGCCTCAGATATTTCTTCGGCAGTCCATTCCGAAGTACCCCAATAAAGAACTTTACCTTGCATCACTAGATTATGCATAGCCCATACAGTTTCACTAATAGGAGTGTTTGGATCCGCACGGTGACAAAAATATAAATCCAAATAGTCTACTTGTAATCTTTCCATGGCTTGATGACATGCTTCTGTTACA
>CAYVAL010000236.1:0-1704 GCA_964449395.1 uncultured Gammaproteobacteria bacterium
AAAGTTACTAGATCTGGGTATGAAGAAAATCCAAACAAAGAAGACTATACGGATAACCAATTGTTGGATTTTGGTTTTTTTTATGAACCTCAAAAAAACATACTTCTTTACTCACGACTTTCTTTATCGAGCAAATATCTTGTAGGTCTTAGCTCTATAGCTTACAACAGAAAATCTAACCATTTGTTTGACCATCCCTACGGTCAGCTTTATATTGGTTCACTTATTCGTTTTTAAGAAAAGTATCATGAAAAAATTAGCCATTTATGTGGCCTTATTAAGTTTCTCTACGCAAAGTATTTTGTCGTCTGATTCTGGATTATTAGATATTTCAATGAACGAACTCGAATTCGAAGCGTTTAAGGAGAGAGTAGGGAAGGCTGTAGCAAATCATCCAAGTTATAAGTCATCTGAGGCATCCTTACGCGCTGCTTATGCTCAAGTAGAAGGAACAAAATCTTCTTTGAGACCCCAAATCAAACTAATACTGGATAGTAACAATGCTATTTCTAGAAAATACGCCAGTGACCCTTCTAATTTAGTTGAAAGATCAAGATCCGATCATAAAACTAACGCTAGGTTCTCTTTAAATCAGCTCCTTTATGATTTTGGTGCAACTCAATACGATGTATCCAGAACAGAAGCTCTGTCAAAAGCTTCCAGAGCAGAACTCTCAAATACTATACAAGAACTTCTTTACTCATCTATAAGAAGCTATATAGATGTGGCATCCTATAGAAGCTTTCAAGATGTAGTTGAATCTTCATATTTAAGACACAAATCCATTAAAGAACTAATTCAACAGCGATTTGATAGTGGCATGTCAGCGGGAAGAGAATTAAGCAGAGCCCAGGCACGTGAAGCTGAAGCATTAGCTAAATTAACCTCTGTAAAACAAAATCTAGGTATTGCTATATCTAGATTCAGAATTTATTTTCCTGATGGAGAATTACCAGAGAAATTACCCTCCTATCCGTTTAATTTAAATAATAGAACACTAGAAGAATCTAGAAATTCTATGTTTAAAAAAAATCCAAATATACTTCAAGCAAATGAACAATATTTAGCTTCTAGTTATAAAACAAAGAATGCAAGAGCGTCATCACTCCCAAGACTTGACTTAGAAGTTACTAAAACCCATTACAATGTCACAAAAGAATCAGAAGAATTTGATACCTTTGCGGGAGTGAATCTTACTTACGATATTTTTACAGGAGGCAGAGACGAAGCTTACAAAAAACAAACTAAAGCTGAGGAAATTGCTTCACTAAATAATAGAGACGCGCTAATCCAAAATTTATTAGCTGACTTAAAAGAATCTTTAAGGAATCTAAATCTACTCCCTGAACGTTTACAGGCCTATAAAAATGCATACACAGCTAACAAGCAATCTCAATTCTATGCACAAAAAGAATTTGAAACATCAAGTGCTTTGCTATTGGATTTACTCCAGACTGAAAGGGATTTTCTAGATGCCTCTGAATCTTTAATAGAAAATATGAGGTCATCCGAAGTTGAAATATACTCCTATTTACAACTTACCGGTGAATTGGGTGAGGTTTTTGAGGTTATACTTAATTAATAATGAAGAAAATTGATCACTGGTTTTGGTCTGCTTTTTTAGAGCATAAATCAATATATACCAAGGTAATGTTAGCTGCCACTATGGTTAACTTTATGTCTGTTGGCAGCTCGATCTTTATT
>CAYVAL010000237.1:0-1699 GCA_964449395.1 uncultured Gammaproteobacteria bacterium
TGGGCAAATAGCGAAAATCAAAGGCTGCAAGGTTGTAGGTGTCTGCGGCAGTGATAAAAAGTGTAAAAAGCTTCAAGAAGATTTAGGCTTTGACGCAGCGGTAAATTATAAGGATGCCAATTTCAGACAGAATTTAAAGGATGCAACACCCGATGGAGTTGATGTTTATTTCGATAACACTGGAGGTATGATTCTTGGCTCAGCTTTATTTAGATTAAATTCAGGTGGTCGCATAGCTTGTTGTGGAGTTGTTTCTCAGTACGATACAAGCACTCCTGAACCAGGACCAAAGGGAATTCCAGGCCTGCTTGTAAATAAAAGTATCAGGATGCAGGGCTTTTTGGTATTTGATTATGCCGAAAAGTATGATGAAGCCACTGATAACTTGCTCGAGTGGATCAATAGCGGGCAACTAAAGGTCTTAAAAGATGAGCTTGATGGTCTTGAAAAGGCACCTCAAGGATTTGTTGACTTATTAGCCGGCGGCAACATAGGTACTCGAATAGTTAATATAAAGAATGAATCTTAATTTCTCTGTAGAAGAGATTGCTTTCCAAGCTGAAGTAAAAGAATTTCTGGATAAAGAGCTTACTCCTGAATTAGTTAATGCAGCCAAGCGAACCTCTGCTGTATTCACCGAGAAAGAAATTGCCATGGAATGGCAATCCAAATTGGCTAAAAAAGGTTGGTTAGTTCCTTCTTGGCCAGAAGAGTATGGAGGAACGGATTGGAATGAAACACAGAAATACATTTTTTCTTCAGAATGTGCAAATGCAGGAGCACCAAATTTAATTCCAATGGGCCTTGCTATGATTGGGCCGCTTTTGTTGGGAAAGGGTACCAAAGAACAGAAAGATTACTATATTCCAAGAATTATCAATGGAGATGATTATTGGTGTCAGGGCTATAGTGAACCAGGAGCAGGTTCAGACTTGGCAAGTTTACAATGCAAAGCTGTAAGAGAAGGTGATAAGTATATTATCAACGGTACCAAAATCTGGACCACTCATGCTCATCTTGCCAATAAGATATTTTGTTTAGTTAGAACTGACAATACCGGAAAGAAGCAAGAAGGGATCACATTTTTAATGTTAGATATGGAACAACCCG
Source organism: uncultured Gammaproteobacteria bacterium (assembly GCA_964449395.1). Classification (GTDB taxonomy): domain Bacteria; phylum Pseudomonadota; class Gammaproteobacteria; order Magnimaribacterales; family Magnimaribacteraceae; genus Magnimaribacter. The sequence continues at coordinate 1,111 of CAYVAL010000237.1, forward strand.
GCATTAAAGTAGAACCAATTCTAACCATGGCTCAAGATCACGATTTTAACCAAGTGGTTTTCACGAATGCTATAGCAGATGTCAAAGATAGAATAGGTGAAGAGAACGAAGGTTGGGCTGTGGCTAAGTACTTACTGGAGTTTGAAAGGAGTGGTGGAGTTGGAGGATCAAAAAGCTTATCTGACATTAAGTTTATAAAAAAATTAGTAAGTAAAATAGCTTCTCTGCTTCAAGAAAATGATTTCAGTAGTATTTATTCCAATAAAATAAATGAGCTAGAAATTAAAGCAAAAGCTATTCAATACACTTCCTTAAGAATTTTAAGCTCTCTTAGAGGTGGCGAAAGCCCCGGTCCAGAGTCTTCCATGATGAAAACATTAGTCACAGATCTTGAGCAAGAAATTTCTGAATTAACTCTTGAGGTAATTGGTTATTATGGAATTGCATTTCAAGATACAAGTCTTGGCACAAATGAACCTGCAATTGGAGACGAAGATTACCGAGCTGTTGCAGGTAAATATCAAAATCTACGAGCTACTACTATTTATGGAGGTAGCAATGAAATTCAAAGAAATATTATGGCAAAAGC
>CAYVAL010000238.1:0-1662 GCA_964449395.1 uncultured Gammaproteobacteria bacterium
AATAAAAGGAAGATTATTTCCAACTCCTGAAGCAGATCTTTTATTTTTAAAAGCAGATAAAATTAATAAAGATCTCAATCAGCTAAAAGAACTTACGGAGAATATGGGAGCTAGGCCGTCAGGTTTAATTCGCCTAGCTTGTGCTCCCACCTTAGGACTGGATTTAACTCCAACAATTGTTTCAGAGTTCTCTTCTGTCTATCCCGAGTCTAGATTTGAAACACATGCATACCATTTTGAAGAAATGCTTGATCACTTAAGAGATGGGAGTATCGATTTAGGAATAGCTTTTGAAGCTAAAAAATATGATGATTTAGATATTAAAAGAATTTTTGAAGGTAATTTTGTTGTTTTAGGGTCCAAAGAATTTAGTTTTCCAAATAGATCTTTAACAATTAAAGATCTTAATGAATTACCGTTCGTCGGTATAGAAGGACCATTATCAGAAAAACTTTATAAGCATTTTGAAAAATATAATTTCAAGCCAAATTTTGTAACTAAAACAGATTCTTACTTAATGGCTGCCTCTTACGTAAAAAAGGGACTAGGTATATCAGTTTTAGATCAAATTTCAGCTTCTTCACTTAATTCTTCGGAATATATTTGGAGCTTAGAGAATGCTCCATCTTGTGACGTATATTTTGTTTCATCTAAAACTAAAACAAGGTCATATATTCAAGAAAACTTCATTTCTTTCTTAATGAACCATAACTATAAGTTATAGATTTCCTCCACAATAGAATTTAAATTTATTTTTAGTCGAGGCTAATATGCGGCTATGCATATTCATGTAATTGGTTCTGGAGTAATCGGTTTAACAACTGCTTACTATCTCTGTAAAAAAGGCCATACCGTAACAATTCTAGAAAAAGAAAGTGAAGTTGCTTATGGAGCAAGTTTTGCCAATGGAGGACAACTCTCTTATTGTTTTTCTGACCCTATGGGAAAACCCAATCTATTTACAAAGTTTCCCAAAATAGCTCTAAACAAAGATCTAGGAGTTAAGATAAATACCCCTTCATCACTGAATTCATGGACCTGGTTAATAAGTTTTTTATCTAATTGCTCAAGTAAAAAATATTTGAATAATCAATTGCAACTCGCAGAATTGTCCTTGACTTCTAAGCCACTTTTACAAGATATTCAAAACAACCTAAATTTAGATTTTGATTATGAAAAGACTAGGAAGATGTCTTTTTTTGAAAATGAAAATGACTTTGCTTATGAAAAGAAATCAATCGATATTAAAAGAAATATTGGAAACGATAATCAGGTACTCTCAATAAAAGAAGCAGAGCTTATAGAACCTGGGATTACTGACTTATCAAATAAATATGCCGGAGTCATCTTTTCTGAATCAGATGAGGTTGGAGATACTTATGCTTTTTGTAAATCTCTTAAAGACTGGCTCTTAAATCATGGAACCAATTTTCTTTTTAAAACAAATGTTAATTCTCTAAAGAAGAATAAGACAAAACTGATTGGCATTGAAACAGATAAAGGTTTTATCGAAAGCAATAAGCTCATTGTCTGTGCGGGATCTTTAACAGATAAAATAATAGAAACTAAACCTCGCATTATCCCAGTTAGGGGCTATAGCCTAACTTTACCAAAAGGAAGCGTACCTTTCGATGTGAGCCTAACTTTATCTGATCAAAGAAT
>CAYVAL010000239.1:0-1635 GCA_964449395.1 uncultured Gammaproteobacteria bacterium
TGGAGAATAATATGCCAGTGTGCTTATTGCATTATGAACCTCTAATGCTGAGCCTGTAATTTCTGATGGTTTAAATTGTACACTCAGAACTAAGGTGATCATTACAGCTATATTTGCAAAGAAACCCAACATCACGGCTCTATTTGCTTCAGCTCTTCCATATTTTTCATTTAGAACATCAGTCGCGAAATATATTCCTGAATAAAGAATTGCTCCCATACTGACCTTATAAGTAGAACCAAAAATTATTAATTCGCTAACTTTTCCACCTTGCAGATTGCCTAAAACAATTCCAAGTACAACAGCAACGTAAAGGCCATATTTCCCAAAAAACCTATAAAGAAGAAGCGCTAAACCAAGATCGTAAACTACTGTTAGCAACCATAAAGATTCTTGACTGAGATTAAAAATATCCAAAGTGTATAATTTTTCTTATATTTTAACTTATAGGTCGGTAAAGATGTCTCTAAAACTAGAAGATTTAATAAAAAATAGTAAAAAAGTTGTTTTCTTTACAGGGGCTGGTATTAGCACTAATTCAGGTATCCCCGACTTTAGGGGGCCTCAAGGAGTTTGGAAAACCGCCACACCTATCTACTTTCAAGACTTTATTGCTTCCAAAGAAAAGAGAGTAGAGTCTTGGGAAAGGAAATTTGGAAATGAATTGAGCATAGATTCTGCCAAACCCAATGAAGGACATAAGAAAATAGCTGAAATCATGAATAAAAAAAAATCGTTCTTAATTACACAGAATGTAGACAATTTACATCAAAACTCAGGTGTTGATGAGAAACAAATAAGTGAACTGCACGGTAATGCTACATTTGCGAAATGCCTAGAATGTCATATGAGATATGAGCTAGAAGATTTAAAAACTAAATTCATGAAATCTAAAGAGCCTCCTCTTTGTAAGAAGTGCAACGGAATTATAAAAACTGCCACCATATCCTTCGGGCAATCTATGCCAGAGAAAGAAATGCAAATTGCTAAGAGAGAGGCAATAGAAGCCGACTTATTTATTTGTGTTGGAACTTCTCTGGCAGTATTTCCGGCAGCTGATATACCAATCTTAGCCAAAGAAACTGGAGCTCAACTCGTTATAATTAATAATGAACCAACTCAAATGGATCATTTTGCTGATTTAGTTATAAACCGTGATATCTCTGAGGTCTTCTCTGAGATATCGCTCTGATTTCTAATTATGCGTAAGGGCCACCAAGCCTAGGAGCTCTCCATCTTTCATTTCTTTGAGAGTTTCATTAGCCTTTGATACATCGCGTATCTCTACGGCGACAGGATCTATCTTTCCTGCAACTACTAATTCCATTAGTTCTTGCATATCTCCTAAACTACCCACATAAGAACCCATCAATTTTTTTTCTGTTAGTGCTTGTAACGGCAATGGAAGGCTAATTTGTCCTCCAAAAAGTCCAACAATAACGTAGCTTCCGCCTCTAGCTAAAAGGTTATATCCAAAATTTACGGAAGCTTCAGCGCCAACAAAATCTACTATTGATCTAGCCCCGCCTTCGGTTAGCTCGAGTAATTTTTCAGCAGCACCTTCCTCAGAAGAATTGATAGTTGCTGAAGCGCCAAGTTGTCTCGCCATTCCAAGCTTTTCATCATCTATGTCTA
>CAYVAL010000240.1:0-1629 GCA_964449395.1 uncultured Gammaproteobacteria bacterium
TTGGGACTTTGGGGTGTAAAGGAATTATTTGGTAGGAACCAAACGCACAGTTGAAGTCGAGCTGGCAACTAAAGTGTCTTCTTGATATAGCTTGCTGGTCATAAAAGCTGTGCTTTTTCCTAGTTGAAGTACTTCTGCTACCGCCACTAATTTTCCCTGACGTGTAGGTGCTAAGAAACTGACATTGATATCCAATGTCATCGGTATTACTTTAAAATCAAAAAGGCCCATCAAAAGATGAGCCATAGGGGCATCTAACATACCCGTAACAAAACCACCCTGCACTACTTGACCGTCAGAATGTGTAAAATCATATATAGCTTCAAACTCCATCTCGATTAGAGGCGGCTCAGACGAGAAGTTAACGACCTTTGCACCTAAAGTGTCTGTACAAGGGGCTGAATTATTTTGAAAAGATTGTAATATTTCTGAGTCATCCATAACTAAGGGTAGTTTAACTCAAGATTATGAAAAAGGGTGGTAGATGAAACTTTTTGCTGCGCCCAACCAAAAATTAATTTTTCAAAGCCCCACCTACCATAGAGAGGAAGACGCAGCTTAATTTCGCTTGTGCAGCTTAATGGGTGACAGCTACATCTTCCTTATGAACTGAGTGAGTTACCTTGGAGAGGTTTTTCTGGGGAGAATTACACGTCTCTCAGTTACAATTTAATATCTAGAGAGTTTACCTTGGAGAGGTTTTTTTCTGGGGAGAATTAAACGTCTCTTGATATTGATGACAATTATATATAAGTATAAATAATTTGTATAGTACTAAAGTAAAAATATTTTAATAATCTTTTCACCCTTCTTCTCTTCGCCCTTTAACAAAATTTAGGCTAATATTAATTTTCACATAGGAGATTAAGTGGATTTAAAATTAGAGTTTTGGGGTTCTGGCACTGCAAGAACTCTTAGACCAATTTGGATGGCTGAAGAGCTGAATCTCAAGTACGAATTAAACCCCATAGGACCAAGAACTGGAGAAACACTTACTCCTGAATATTCAGCCCTTAATCCAAAACAAAAGATACCTTTAATTAAACATGGAGATTTTCTTTTATCTGAAAGTGTGGCTATTTGCAGATACTTACAAAGCATTTCTTCTACTAAAATTACACACTCCCCCGAGAATAGACAGATACAAGCCAAAGAAGATGAATGGTGTAATTTTATTTATGGAGAGTTAGATGAAACTTCTCTCTACGTAATGAGGCGTCATTATGATCTAAAAAAAATATATGGAGATGCACCTGAAGTGGTAAAAAGTTGTCGACAGTATTTTAAAAAACAGTTGAGTGTTGTTGAAGATACCTTGTCTCAAAATGGAACTTTATTTGGATTAGAATTTGGATTAGCTGATATTCTTTTAACATCTTGTCTTGATTGGGCGGTAGCTTATGAATTTAAATTGCCTGAAAATGTTTATAAGTACCATAAACGAATTACACTTAGAGATGCATATATTAGAGCTGTAGAAATTAATTATAAAAGTTAAGGAAATAAATATGGGACCACTTAAAGGAGTAAAGATAATTGATTTAACTAGTATGGTTTCAGGACCAATGGGCGCTATGATGCTTGCAGACCAAGGTGCGGAAGTTATCAAGGTTGAACCCATTGCGGGAG
>CAYVAL010000241.1:0-1623 GCA_964449395.1 uncultured Gammaproteobacteria bacterium
TTTTCATAACCCATAACAATGGGCCAGAAATAATATAAGCAAAAGCACAACTTGCTAGCACTATAGGTGGATCTATAGAAATAAGTGCAAAAATAAATACTACGAATAACATTGAAAAGAAGGGAACTCTTTTTTTCAATTCTATTTCTTTAAAACTGTAATAAGGAACATTAACGACCATTAAGAGTGAAACACAGCCTGTGAGTACTGCTGTTAATATTGCTAACAAGCTTCCTACCTCTTCGCCTTGAATACCATAAGAGCTCATTGCCCAAACAAAGTACACGACCATCCCACTAGCAACTGGGCTTGGAAGTCCTTTAAAATAAGTATCTTCAGAACCTATAAAAGTATTGAACCTTGCCAATCTAAGAGCCGCTGCAGCCACATAGAAAAAAGAAAACACCCAACCGGTTTGTCCCATCGAATCTAATCCCCATAAAAATACAATAATAGCTGGTGCTAAACCAAAAGAGATAACATCACATAGACTATCGTATTGAGCTCCAAATAAACTTTGCGAATTGGTTAATCTGGCAACCCTGCCATCAAGTCCATCCAGCATTTGCGCAGCGAAAAGGGCCATACCGGAAGCGATAAAATTTCCATCTATTGCTGAAACTATTGAGAAGAATCCTGAAAAAAGTGACGCAGTGGTTAATAAGTTTGGGAGTAAATAAATTCCTCTTCTAGTGACCTTTTTTCCGTCCTCGGAGACTACCTCCTCGTGATCATCAAAGAGATCTAGACTTTCTTGAGGATCTTCAGACATGAATTTAGTTCTTAGCCTTATCTACAATTTTGTTTTGTGCTATCCAAGGCATCATGGCTCTGAGTTCAGAGCCTACTTTCTCAATTGAATGTTCAGCAGTTTGTTGACGATATTCCTTCATTCTGGGTCCACCCTTTCCGTCATTACTCTCTCTGCAATCATCCATAAACTCTTTAGCAAATTCACCTGATTGTATTCTTTTTAACACTGCTCTCATTTCTTCTTTAGCATCTGAATTAACTACCTTAGGTCCACTGACATAGTCGCCAAATTCCGCTGTATTAGAAATACTGTATCTCATATTTTCTAATCCACCTTCGTAAATAAGATCAACAATCAGCTTCACTTCATGTAAACACTCAAAATATGCCATCTCTGGTGGGTATCCATCTTCAACTAACACTTCGTAACCGTTTTGAATTAATTGAGTTAAGCCACCACAAAGTACAGCCTGTTCGCCAAATAAATCTGTCTCGGTTTCATCTTTAAAGTTGGTTTCTATTATGCCCGCTCTTCCAGAGCCTATAGCGGAAGCGTAAGACAAACCTATTTCTTTTGCGTTGCCTGAGACATCTTTATGAATTGCGATAAGACAAGGTACTCCAGCACCAATTTCGTACTGAGATCTAACTGTATGACCAGGTCCTTTAGGAGCAACCATAATAACGTCAAGGTCTTTTCTAGGCTCTATCATGTCAAAGTGAATATTAAATCCGTGCGCGAAAGCTAAGACCGCGCCTTCTTTGATATTACCCTCTATTTCACTTTTATAAGTAGCAGATTGAAGCTCGTCTGGCATTAGTATCATGACCATATCTGCATCTTTCACAGCTTCAGAAACTTCTTGAACG
>CAYVAL010000242.1:0-1613 GCA_964449395.1 uncultured Gammaproteobacteria bacterium
GAACTTGTTTCAGCTGTATGTCGATGAAAGTGACAAAATGAATTAGGTGCCCACTTAACTAAAATTTCTAATCTTCCATCCTCTCGAGCATCTAAAACCGTATCAGAATAGTCAATAGAGAAATCAAAATTTTTATCATCCTTATAATGTTTCCATTTTAAGTCTTGGTTATTTAGTAGATTCATGACTCTTTTATATCAATTTTTGTTTTAATTTCAATGTTTCAAGGTTATTTACTACTAGATTTTACAAAAAGGCTTTGAGTGAGTTATTCTTTAATTCAACATTTATATGAAAAAGTTATTAAAATTAATATCTAAGTAATAATAAAGGAACTTGTATGAGTAATTCATCAGAATATATACCACCTAAAGTCTGGACTTGGGATACTGAGAGTGGCGGCAGATTTGCAAATATAAATAGACCCATAGCAGGCGCTACTCATGAAAAGGAATTACCCGTTGGAAAACATCCTTTACAGCTATACTCACTAGGCACCCCAAACGGAATAAAGGTAACTATTTTATTAGAAGAACTTTTGGCGCTGGGTTATGAAGGTGCGGAATATGACGCATTTATAATAAATATTGGGGAAGGTGCACAATTTAGTAGTGGCTTTGTAGATATAAACCCTAATTCAAAAATACCTGCGTTACTTGATACAAGCACCAATCCTTCAACACGGGTCTTTGAATCAGGAGCGATTTTGGTTTATCTAGCAGAAAAATTTGGAGAATTCCTTCCTACTGACCCCTCAGCAAGGGCAGAGTGTATGTCGTGGATCTTTTGGCAGATGGGAAGTGCCCCTTACTTAGGAGGTGGATTTGGGCATTTTTATGCCTACGCACCTGAAAAGTACGAATATCCAATTAACAGGTATGCTATGGAAGTTAAGCGTCAATTAGATTTATTGGATAAAAACTTAGATGACAGAGAATATATTTGTGGAGATGATTACAACATCTCAGACATAGCTATTCATTCATGGTACGGAACCTTAGTCCTCAATAATGCTTACAATGCTTCAGAATTTCTTGAAGTAGATTCTTATAAGAATCTGGGTCGATGGGCCAAGCAAATTACCGAACGTCCTGCTTATAAGAGAGGTTCATTGGTCAATAGAAAGCCCAATAGCCCAGAAGATAAAGAAATTTTAGAAAGACATGATGCTAGCGATATAAAGCTTTAGTCCTATAAAAAGATAAATTTAGCTACAAATATTAGGGTAAGGAACCAAGCACCAGAAGAAATCTTATTTACTTCACCCACAAATACTTTTATGGATACATACGCTAGAAATCCTAGTGCAATTCCATTTGCTATTGAAAATGTCAATGGAATCATCACTATCATTATTAGAGCGGGCAATAATTCAGATTGGTCATCCCAGTTCAGTCTTTCCATACCACTTAACATTAGGATAGCAACGTAGATCAGAGCTCCTGCAGTTGCGTAAGCTGGCACAGCTGCGGCTAAAGGAGAAAGAAAAGTGGCTAAAAGAAATAATATTCCAACAACAACAGCAGTCATTCCAGTTCTTCCTCCGGCTTCTATTCCGGCAGAGCTCTCAACATAACTGGTTACCGGAGCACAACCTAAGAATGAACCAAAAA
>CAYVAL010000243.1:0-1602 GCA_964449395.1 uncultured Gammaproteobacteria bacterium
TGATCAGGATGGTAGTGGGTAATCAATACAGATGCTAGCTTCAGATCTCTTTTTTCTATGTGTTGAAGTAGAGCATCAATATCCCAGGCAGGATCTATGAGGGCAACTTCTCTTGTACTTCTGGAACCTATCAAATAAACGAAGTTTTCCATTGGTCCAACCAATATTTGTTCTAGATATAAATCGTCGTTATTCATAATTTTCTAACTGAAAGTTTCTTCCAGTATTAATTTATCTTTTTTGTATTGCCTCCCTGCTAAATAATAACAAGGTATAGAAACAATACTTATTATAGAGAATATCACTAACATTAATGTATAGGGTTCTTGATAACCGGATGTCCTTAGTATATCTGCACAGATTCCTCCACCTAGAGATCCTAAAGTCAATCCTATTAAATTAAGAGTTAAGATATAAAAGGATACTACAGTAGCTTTAATATTTTCAGGAACTAGCTCTTGTACAGTAGAAAAGGTAGGGCCAAAAAAGCATCCTAATTGGAAATAGCCAATAACTATACCTATCCAGAAGACAACACTCCCAGGCTCTACAAAACGATAATAGATTCCTATTGGAAGTGTCACTAAAGCAAGCCAGAATAAAAACATTGGCCTTCCTTGATCTGTATTTTCTTGCCACCAGTCGCTTAGTATTCCTCCCACTAGATTTCCGATAAGACCAGCAAAGACTCCTATCCAACCAACTAATTGAGCTATTTCAGATCTCTCGAATCCTCTTTCTTGAACTAACCACAACTGTTCAAATCCCGAAGCGCCAAGAATGATATGATAAAAAACGCCTGCTAATATTGTGAATCTTAGAGCAGAAGAAGTTTTTAGAGCCTTAATTAATGTTTTAACTATATCAACTGTTGTATCTCTTGAAAGGGTAGGGGCAGGAGTATTTTCTTTTAAGCTTTTTCTTTCTCTGTCTTTAAATAAAAGAGCACTTAATCCTAAGATTAAACCTATACCTCCTAAAAGATAGAAACAATTTCTCCATCCCAGCGATTCACCTAGATACCCGGCAATAAGAAGACTCACCCCAACACCAATAGGGACACCCATATAGTAAAAGCCTGCGGCAAACCCCATTCTTTTTGAAGGAAAAGAGTCCGATAAAAGAGACATTGATGTTGGCGTCAGTATAGATTCTCCTACACCAATAAACATTCTAGGAAGCGCCATAGAGATAAACCCTTTTGCTGCACCTGTAAGGGCTGTAAAAACACTCCAAAGTACTACTCCAAAAGCTATCAGGCGCGGTCTATTAACCATGTCTGCTAGCACACCCATAAATAGACCTGCTACAGAATAAAAGATTATAAAGGGTACTGTTGTTAAGAATCCGTATTGCGTATCTGTTAAGCCTAGATCGGGAACTATGAAGTTGGCAAAACTTGCAATCAGTTGCCTATCTACAAAATTTAGTAAATTGAGAAGTGTTAAGAAAAATAAAAGCCTGTATGCGTTCAAGTGAACTCCTTTTTGGAAAATCATACCATAAGCTTCTTAATATAGATTTAATTGAATTTATATAATGTATAGTGTTATAGTTGACTAACACACTGGGGAGAACATGAAAAACAAAAGAAATTGGTCG
>CAYVAL010000244.1:0-1601 GCA_964449395.1 uncultured Gammaproteobacteria bacterium
TTATAATTTATACATTAGACGTTTAATCTGTAAATTTGTTACAGAATTATTTCATAATAAGAGAGGAAGAGTCCTGAGACTTACAAAAAAGGAAGGGTTTTTTAGTTTGATTGGATATGACTGATCCTTCATAACAATCAAAATCATCTTTATTTAGAGACTTTTCTTTAATTTCAATTGAGTAAGGCTGCGAGCCATATGTAATCTCAGCCACCGCCACCCTTTCGTCTACCATTTGATTGAGAGTTTCTTTAATGTATTTCTCTGTCTCATCTTGATCTGAACCTCTATATTTAAGATAAGAGTTAACAATGGGTTCACCGTAAGAAAACTCTGCCAAAAAATTATCTTCAGGCGAATTTCCAGCATATTGAATAGAGCCTATATTAAAAAACAGAAGTCCCGACAACGCATATCCAAGAATAGCTTGAGGAAAAAGAAATTTTTTGAGGCCTTGAATCAATGGATTCTCTTTTTCTTCTGCCAAGTTATCCATAAAAGCAGCAAACTCCTTGGCTTCTTTAGAATTAAGCGAGTCTTCAAAGTAAGTATTAATTCTATTATTTAATTCTTTTAAGCTATTTAGATAATTTAAAGCCTCCGGATCCTCGTCTATAAGTTTTTCAATGTAACTAGTCTCTTCATCTGAAATAGCATTATCCAAATATGAAGAGAGAAGTATTTTATCTTGCTCATTCATGCGGCTATCTCCAAACATTCAGCAAGCTTACTTCTTGCTCTAGAGACTTTGACTCTCAAATTAATCTGTGAGATTTCAAATTGTTCAGCCATCTCTTCGTTGGTTGAAACGGGTAGTAAAGCAATAATCTCTCTTTCTTCTTCTTGCAGCTTTTCCATGCAACGCTCTAATTCTATTCTAATAAGGATGCCTTCCTCATGGCTATTTTGAGATAATTCGGGCAGATCTCCAGGTAGACTTTCTCTCTCTATTTTTTCTTGCTTTTTAGTATTCTTATCCCTGTATGTGTAGGTTTTCTTTCGTGCCTTATCAATATATGTATTTTTAGCTATCTTGCTTAACCAGGCATTTAAGTGCCTCCCATCAAACTGATTAATACTCTCTAATCCTTTGAGTATTGTGTCCTGTGCTAAATCTCTAGCTTCTTCTTCATTTCTGGTGATAGCCATACATCCTGAAAAAACTTTTCTATACAGATCTTCACGTTTATCTTTAGAATTCAAAGCTTCTTTTAAGGCGTCCATATATTTAATTTATCATATCTTTTGGTGACTTAAAGAGACATTTGAAAGATTAAACATTTTTATATCTTCATAATTTACAAACCACTCATCCTACTCTTAGAAACTATTATCTAAGAAACCATCCAACAGTTCTCAACTCTTTTATTGAGTCCTACTAATCCAACTCTTTTGATCTTAAAAGTTTTTTGTTTATCTTTTGCAGAATTTTTTGCAAACACTGAGGTGCTTTTAAAAGAAAGGAAAATTAGATCGCTCTTAACCTTAGAGCTCTTTTTATGCTTAAAGGATTTGCTTTTAATAACTGTATCTAATGCTTTATTTGTAACAGGGACTTCGCTGATATTATTTTGATTGTTTAAATAATCTTCTGACTCTTT
>CAYVAL010000245.1:0-1580 GCA_964449395.1 uncultured Gammaproteobacteria bacterium
GCCAGCCATAATTTTTAGAAGGTTCAGCTATATTTAATTCATCTCCACCCATTGGTCCGTGTTCATTTTCATACACAATACCGTTTACAACTGTAATACCTTGGAGGTTTCTATGACCATAAGACCAAATTTCCGGTTTTGCTTGGTCTATTGAGACAAAAGGGTTATCTTCAGGAACACTTCCGTCTGTATTTATCCTTATTATTTTTCCAAAGTGATTGTCTAAAGATTGAGCCTCTTCTCTATAATTAAAACCATCACCAGAAGTAATTAATAAAGTTCCGTCACCCAAAAAAGCCATTCTAGCTCCGTAGTGAGCGGCAGTTTTCCTAGAGGGAGATGCTTTAAAAATTGTTTTAATATCATCTAAAGATTTTGAAGTTAGAGTTGAACTAATCACTTCCAGAGTATTTGTCTTTCTTCCCTCATCAGGAGATGAAAAAGATATATATATTTTTTTATTAGAGTTGAAATTAGGATCTAAAATTATCCCAGATAAACCACCTTGACCTGCAAAGAGCACCTTGGGCACACCTTTAATTGGTTCTGGATTTAAAACTCCATCTTCTATGATCCTTAATTGCCCTGATAATTCTGTAAATAAAATATTATCATTATCTATGACAGCTATACCCCAAGGATGACTAAGATTATCAGCAATAATTTCGTACTCATATTCTTGTTTTTCAGCAAAAGTAGAAAATGAAAAAAGAAGTAGTGTAAATAAAGAATATATTTTTTTAATCATGACGCCCTCTGTTTATCTAAAGATTTTCCAAAATAAAAACCACTTAGCAGCCCAAAGAAAGTTAGTATAAATTTACCAGGAATACTTCTACCGCCAGCAAGAATATCTAAGTTATAAAAGGCTAAAGGCATTAGAAGTACTATAGCTAAAATAGCAGCTGCACCTGCAAATGCATACGCATATGTTTTCGAAACATTTACCCAAACAAGAATAATTCTAGTCACCAAATAAGCAATCAAAAACCCAATAGTAATTAGAGCTATCAGCGGGACGGCACCTGACAAGTTCATGGCAAATAAGTTATTTAAGTAGGTTGAAATAAATATCCCTATTGATACAGGCATATCAATAGAAATTAACCAAAACATATTGCTCATTGTTTCTTGTAAGATCACAAGACAAGTAGCTATTATTATGCTCAGAATAAGATTGAAAGAATTAATGATCATTATCACTCCTCAGTCGCTTGCATAAGATTAGCTAACATTTCTCTATTTTGTTTTTCTCTATCTTCCATTCTTTGAATTATACCAGTATCAATATTTATAGAAGTAAGTACTTCGCGATTATCATGACCAAGTATAGGAGCGAGAGATCTTGGAAACGAACTTTGGCCTTTTAAGTTAGCAGGTGGTTTTGGCATTCTCATGACGCCCAATTCAGGGTGGTTAATTTCAACAATAGAGCCTTGTTCAATAATTTGAGGGTCCTTATGCACCTCATGCAATTCATTACAAATTGAAGCAGAGATACCTTCTAAGTCCATTTTACTTTCTAAATCTTTACAAGATAATTGTTTTGTGACTTTATTAATCTCTGCTGTTAACTCTTA
>CAYVAL010000246.1:0-1556 GCA_964449395.1 uncultured Gammaproteobacteria bacterium
CCATGCCCTGGCATAATAAATTTCTGAATGGTTCGTCGCCTTCAATTAAATTAAGATCTCTCATGCATCTATAAAAGAATCTCGAATATAGCAAATGTAAAACCGCATGCTCAATACCACCTATATATTGATCAACCGGTAACCAATACTTTGCTCTTTCATCTAGCATAGAATCTTTACTATCAAAGCTCGCAAATCTTGCGTAATACCATGAAGATTCAAAAAAGGTATCAAAGGTATCTGTTTCTCGACTAAAACTTCTACCATCTTGTTCTACATTTAAGAAGTCATCCATATCTTTTAGAGGCGAACTTACTCCCTGGAATTTAACTTCGGTAGGTAATTTAACAGGGAGCTCTTTTGCGGCAATAGAAGTATCACCATCTTTCAATACAGGAATAGGGGCACCCCAATACCTTTGTCTAGAAACTCCCCAATCTCTTAACCTAAAATTAGTCTCTTTATTTCCGCAATCTAATTCAATAGCTTTTTTTTCAATTGCCATAAAAGCTTCATCAAAGTTTAGGTCATTAAATTCACCAGAATTAATTAAAATACCTTTTTCTAAAATGGCTTCTTCTATTGATTCATTAGCATCTAAGCTATTTATCACTTGGAATATTGGAAGTTTATATTTTTTAGCAAACTCAAAATCTCTTGCATCGTGAGCTGGAACGGCCATAAGAGCTCCTGACCCATAATCACTTAGAACAAAGTTTCCTATCCAGATAGGTATCTCTTCGCCAGTGAATGGATGGATTGCATTCAGTCCTGTATCAATACCTTCTTTTTCTTGCTTTGCAAAGTCAGCTTCTGATTGCTTAACTTTATTTTGTTCATCTATAAATATTTTTATTTGATTATTATTTTTAGAAAGTTCATCGCTTATATTGTGAGATGTAGAGATGGCAATAAAAGAAACACCCATAATCGTATCTGGTCTTGTAGTAAAAACACTTATACTTTCTTTTTGATCTTTCACTGCAAAAGTGAAATTCATCCCTTCGGATTTACCAATCCAGTTTTTTTGTTGCACTTTTACCTGTTCAGGCCAGCCATGCAATTGATCGGTCCCTTCAAGAAGTTCTTCAGCATAACTAGTTATTCTAAGGAACCACTGTTTAAGTCTTTTCTTCTCAACTGCTGCTCCAGAACGCCAACCTTTTCCATCTATAACTTGTTCATTAGCCAGTACTGTTTGGTCAACTGGATCCCAATTTACTTCTGCTTCTTCCTGATAAGCCATTCCTTTATCTAGCATTTGTAAGAAGAACCATTGCTCCCATTTGTAATAATCCTCTTCTGAGGTAGCAAATTCTCTTTTCCAGTCATAGGCAAACCCTAGGCGGGTAAGCTGAGATTTCATGCTCTATATGTTTTATAATGTCCAGTCAGAAGGTTGTACCATATTGTTTATTGCAGCATTTTCAGCTGGAAGACCAAAAGCATCCCATCCCATAGGTTGTAAGACATTTTTCCCAAGCATCCTTTGGAATCTACTTATAGTATCTCCGATAGTGTAGTTCCTTACGTGACCCATATGGATAGAGCCACTA
>CAYVAL010000247.1:0-1556 GCA_964449395.1 uncultured Gammaproteobacteria bacterium
AAAAAGGAATAAACTGTAAGAAAAATTCATCACTAGAATTTATCAACAAATAAGCCCCACCAATAGAAAAAATTATTGTTAAAGCTAATAAAGGCATTAGTTTCTTTATATTTAAAGTTGAAAAAGTATTTTTAAAGCCCATAACCGAACCAAGGTATCCGGGCAACAATACTGCAGCGCTAGTTGTGTTTGCTAGAACAGGAGTTATACCAGCGTATAAAAGGGCTGGAAGTGTTATAAAACTTCCTCCCCCTGCCAAGGAATTCAAACCTCCGGCTAAGAATGCTGCAATGCACACCCAAAATAAATTAAGGAATTCCAACTTTGCTGTCTATAGACCTTCAACAACTACTAGGTGTCTTTCTGATGACACAGAAGAATATTCCAATGCTAATCTATAATCGTCAGAATTATATGCATCTTTTGCATCTTGAAGTGATTCAAATTCTACAACTACCGTTCTATCGTATGATTCACCTTCAAATTTGACTTGCTCACCCCCCCTGGCCAGAAATTTACCGCCAAACTTTTCTATAGCCGGGCCAGCAAGTTTTATATATTCTCCATAAGCCTCAGCGTCTGTCACATGGCATAACGTAATCCAAAAACCTTTTTTCTTACTACTCATTTACTAATTTTGTATTTATTGACATTTCAGACGATAGTCCTATTAATTTGTAGGTATTTCCCTGGTAATTTATGGGTTCATATCGTGTTTTTCTTGTGAGGGCTTTTAAAAATTTTAAAGCGTCTTTTGAAGAGAATGCTCCTGAAGATTCAATTATATTAATGCCCTCAACATGACCTTTCTTGGAAATGGAGTAATTGTACTTGAATGAACTGAGCCCTCTCGGTGCGTCAGCAGGTATTTCAAATCCTCTACTTGCAAAAGAAGCACTACAAAAAAGTCGCTTACAAAGATTCAAACTTTTTTCATCATTTAAAAGTTGATCTCTAAAAGCACATTCATCTCCATTACAATTCAGACAGATGTTAAATGCAGACTCACGGTGTATTAATACTTTCTCTAATAAATTCTCAGGAAGATATTTTTTAGGATCACAAGAAAATTCACTCAAACTTGCGTCTGAAAAGCACTGACCCATATAGAGAAAAGTGCATAAAAAGAATATTTTCTTCATTATTTAGCCTCTCTTAAGAACTAGTCTAAAGAATAGGCTGACAAGGTCAAATCTCAAATTAACTTTTGTAAGACAATCTTTTGGAATGAAGAATTGGTTCCGTATAGCCGCTGGGTTGAGATCTGCCTTTCAGGGCTAAATCTACGGCAGCTGAAAACGCAATGCCATCAAAACCTGGAGACATATTATTGTATTCAGGGTCATTTGCATTTTGCTCATCGACTACGAGAGCCATCTTCTTCATGGTTTCAACAACCTGATCTTCTGAACAAAGTTCATGGTGAAGCCAATTTGCAATGTGTTGGCTAGAAATCCTACAGGTAGCTCTGTCTTCCATAAGTCCAATATTATTGATATCTGGAACCTTTGAACAACCCACACCTAAATCTACCCACCTGACCACATAACCTAATA
>CAYVAL010000248.1:0-1543 GCA_964449395.1 uncultured Gammaproteobacteria bacterium
GACTCACTCACAGATTGGGAGTTATTTAGTTATCTATTATTTTGTGCGATTGTTATTAGAGTCTTCATTACCTTTTATGAAGTACCTTCGGTCTCTTTAGGTCCAGAACTTACTGATAGCTATGTTGAAAGAACTTCTTTAATGTCTTTTAGATATTTCTTTGGTTGGTTTGGAGGTTTGACCACATATAACTTAGTTTGGTTTTGGTTTGGTCCTTCGAATGTCACAGAGACTTATACAGACGGAAGATTTAATCCAGATGCCTGGTCTGAATATGGATTAATCGCAGCGATGTTAATTTTTATTGGAATTATCGTTACAGCTCTTGGAACTCATAAACATATTCCTGACCTGATAAAGCCTCCAGAAAGAAAGAATTCATCTTTTTCAAAAGTTTTAAAAGAAGTGAAAGAGACTTTACTCTCAAATAGCTCATATATGTTTCTTTTCTTCTCTGGTTTATTAGCTGCTCTGGCAGGTGGAATCGAAGCTGCCTTTGCAGTTTATTTTGATAGTTATTTTTGGGGTTTAAATTTAGATGAAATGCTCACTAGAGGGTTATGTCTATATCTTGCACCAATAATAGCTATTTTTGCTGCTCCTTTCTTTACTGATAGATTTGGAAAGAAAAATACAGTGATGTATATATGGTCATTTCAAATAATATTTGCAGCTTTACCGTTTGCGCTACGATATTCTGATCTAGTATTTGGTACCTCTTTATTCCCAGTTAATGGAAGTCCTTATCTTTTACCAACTTTGTGCGTGCATGTAGTAATTAATGTTTCTGCAGCTATTATAGTTTTTGCAACCCTTGCTTCTATGCTTATGGATCTTGTTGAAGAAATTCAATTAAAAACTGGCAGAAGAGAAGAAGGAATGCTGTTTTCAGCCAGAAGTTTTGCAGACAAGGCTGTAAGTGGTTTCGGGTTAACGTTTGCTGGAATAATTCTTTCACTTATCTCTTTTCCTGAAAGTTCAGTAATTCGAGAACAACTCAACGGAGAGGTTCCTACTGATGTATTGGCAAACCTTGCATTATGGTACGTTCCTATCTGTATCATTGCTTACGGCGCAGCTTTATCTTTAGTTTCTGGATACACTCTAACCAGAGGTGAACATGAGCAAAATGCTGCAAACCCCGATACTAAAATCTGGAAAGATACTTAGTGCTTTCGACATGTATTTATAAATCTCCATTTGGAGAAATAGGCTTATTAAAGGAACGCGATAACTTATTAAGCATATCTTTCGTTGATATTGCCTTTAAGCATCTCGAGGTTGTGAATAAACCTAAAGAATTTAAGGAAGTTGTTGAGCAATTAAATGAATACTTTTATGAAGGTAGAAAGAGGTTTGAAATTCAATACAGACTTATATCTAGTAATTTTAGATCAAGTGTATATGAAGAAATGCTCAAGATTTCATACGGATCAACGATTTCATACTCAGATCTAGCTATAAAAGTTGGCAAACCAAAGGCTTTCAGGGCAGTAGGGACTGCTTGTGGAAAAAACCCTCTACCACTAATTATTCCTTGTCA
>CAYVAL010000249.1:0-1526 GCA_964449395.1 uncultured Gammaproteobacteria bacterium
CTTTAAAGAAGATCGAAAATCTGATGTCGATACTTTAACCTCAAATCTTAAAGCATCATGGCTTGAAACTGAACTTCATAAAGCAAGAAACTTTTTGCCATTCATACATAAATATGGAACTTTATTAGGTGTTGCTTTAGCGGGAGCGGATCAACTTCTATTCAGAGGTAAGCTACCATTTACCCTACATCACGACCAACCCGATCATGAATGCCTAAAGGAAGCTTCAATAATGCCAAAGATTGATTACCCTAAACCTGATGGTGTTCTAAGTTTTGACAAGCTTTCTTCGGTCTTCTTATCCAATACTAATCACGAAGAAGATCAACCTTGCCATTTAGTACTCAAAGACCCCTCGATACCCATATCTGTCAACCTCCCTAAGTACGATGAACCTGCACAAAGGTATTGCCCGGCTGGAGTTTATGAAATTGTTGAAAAAGATGGAGAAAAAGAGTTTCAAATTAATGCACAAAATTGCGTACACTGCAAAACTTGTGACATAAAAGATCCATCACAAAACATTAATTGGGTAACACCAGAAGGTTCAGGTGGACCAAACTATCCAAATATGTAATAAATTCAATAACTTATAACAAATAATAAATAAATAACTTTTTTATAACTTTTTTTAAAAAAAAGCTTGCAAATAAAAAAAATAAGTATAATATACATTGTTACCTATCGACCGACTTGGAAACAACTCGAGACGAAGAAAAGAGAGAAAGATAGGTTAGAGAACGGAAGGTGAAAGCTCTAAAAAACAGCTAGCAAAAAAAGTTTTTTAGACCACCAAGGTTGGAAGAGAAACCAACTAAGGAGCTAAACAGAATCTCGGTTTAGACACTTTCGAACTCGAACTAAGACAGAGCAATAGCTCTGTTTTTTTTTGTTTCAACTTAATGTGTAAAATTCTCCGGAACTAAATACACCATAAACCCCTTCTATCTCCTCAGATATATCGACTAATCTATAAAAAACATTTCTTGATATTAAACCTTCTAAATTCTTTCTTACTAAAACATACGGTGATGGTTCATTATCAGTTTTTCTAGTTTCTACTCTTAATGGATGATTCTGATTAACCTCAAAAACCTCATCTGTATTTGTTTTAAAACTAATAATCTGGTCTTTGTTTTTTCCAGTTATCTCAAAATCAACAATAACAAATGGCCTATCCTCTACTTCGATTTGAATCTTTTCAACTGGAGTCACTAGAAAATAACCCTCTTTATCTAGTCTTAAGACACGACTAAATAAGTTAACCATTTTCTGTCTTCCTATAGGAGAGTTCATAAAATACCATTTTCCTGATCTATCTATTCTCATAGATACATTCTCACACAGGGGCGGGTTCCAATCTTCAACTGGAGGAAAAGTATCATCGTCTAATTTAGATAGCTCTGAAAATATTGTTGAAAGAGTGTTGTTGCTCATTGATAAAGAAAAACATTTCCGATTAATTGCAGTGCAATTATAACCAGAACGAATCCGAGAAACCTCTCAAAGTATTTAAAGAATTTCAA
>CAYVAL010000250.1:0-1519 GCA_964449395.1 uncultured Gammaproteobacteria bacterium
TTCCTTTTATAGGACCTTCCAAAACTCAAGGTGTATATATAAATTCTGGTCATGGATTCTATGGCTGGACTCTATCTTTCTCTTCAGGAAAAAAAATTGCCAATTATTTTTAACTTAAATTAGACTTTGGATTAATAATCGAAGTCAAAATTTGAAAACTAAGTATATTTTATCAATGGATGGAGGGGGAGTCCGAACTCTTGCCTCTATAACTTTCTTAAAACTTCTTGAAGAAAAGATGGATATGAGAATCCATGAAAAATTCGATTTCTTCATAGGCACTTCTGCTGGCGGCATTTCTTGTTTAGCTTTGGCAGTAAATAAATTTTCAGCAGAAGAACTGGAAGTAATGTGGTCTCATAAAAATCTTACTAAAACAATGCAATCTTCTTCATGGGAAACTAAGTTCGGCTTACTGCAAGCTAACCCTAAATATTCAAGTGAAGGAAAAAGAGAAGTTCTTAATGATTATTTCTCAACAGTGAAATTAAAAGATGCGAACAAACCAGTTGCAGTTCTTAGCTATGACATAGAGGCTCGCTCCCCAGTTCTGCTTAAATCTTATGATCTAGAAGATTCTGAAATTTCCCTTGTAGATGCAGCAGATGCAACTAGTGCTGCTCCTATTTATTACCCGACCGCAAAAGTAGGTGAAAGATATTTAATTGATGGTGCAATAGTAGCAAACCATCCAGTTTTACATGGTTACGTAGAAGCAAAAAAATTATTTCCAGATTGCGCACTAAAAGTTTTAAGTATTGGAACAGGTTTAAGTAAAAGGGCCTTAAAAGGAGAAGCATCAAAGAATTGGGGGATAGTGGGGTGGATGATGCATGATTTGTTTGGATTAATGGTGGAGAGCAGTTTAGATCATGAATTGGCTGGCGACCTCATTGGTAAGGATTATCTTCGGGTAAATTCTGCTTTGAATGGAGTGAATAGGAGGTTGGACGATAAGAGCGAACCAAATCTACTTAAAATAAAAAAAATGGGTGAACAATGGTGGGATAAATTTGGAGAAGATACTGTCAAACTATTAACCTCATGAAATATATCTATTCAATTATAATTTTTAGCCTGATGATGGGATGTTCCGTTAATCCCGTAACCGGTAAACAAGATTTCGTAATGATTAGCGAGAATCAAGAGATTCAAATGGGGCGTGAATACAATTCTCAGATACTCAAACAGTATGAAATCTATCAGAATGAAGTTCTTCAGAACTATGTGCAGTCTATTGGCGAATCTCTGGCTTTAAAAAGTCACAGACCCAACTTGGTGTATAGATTCACTGTTCTTGATAGTCCTGATATAAATGCTTTTGCTTTACCCGGTGGATATATCTATATCAATAGAGGTCTTATGAGTTTTCTATCCAGTGAAGAGGAGCTGGCAGCTGTTCTGGGTCATGAAATAGGGCACGTTACAGCTAGACATAGTGTCAAACAGTACTCTCAGTCTCAACTACTAGGTATTTTATCAACTGCTATTGAAATGAATTCAGGTAGCACCGCAGGAA
>CAYVAL010000251.1:0-1515 GCA_964449395.1 uncultured Gammaproteobacteria bacterium
TTCATCGACATGACCAGAGTCTGTCTTGAGAGCAAAAATGTCATCGTCTGAGAGTGGCTTTGTTTCGCCAGACTCGGAAGGCTCGTCGAACTCGAGTTCAAAATTGTCTTTCTGGGGAGTCTTTTTACGTGGCATGGAGGATCTTAAGGTCAGGGAAACAAAATTTACTCTCGAAAATTCAAATAATAAGGAAAAATAATGGGTTTCAAGATGGGTATTGTAGGCTTACAAAACGTTGGGAAGTCAACACTTTTTAATGCATTGACTAAAACAGCTGCAGCCCAAGCAGCTAATTTTCCATTTTGCACTATAGAGCCCAACATTGGAGAAGTAGGTGTTCCGGATAGTCGTCTGGATGAGTTAGCAACTATAGCTAAATCAAAGGAAAAAATCCCAGCGAGGATGACGTTTGTGGATATCGCCGGGTTAGTCAAAGGTGCTTCTAAAGGGGAGGGGTTAGGTAACCAGTTTCTCGCCAATATAAGAGAAGTGGATGCTATAGCACATGTTTTAAGATGCTTTGATGATAAAGATATTACTCATGTTAGTGACCATATTGATCCTGTTTCTGATGCGGAAACCATAGAAACCGAACTAATGCTGTCTGATATTGATAATATTGAGAAACGCCTATTAGGCTTAAGTCGAAAAGTACGAGGAGGAGACAAGGAAGCACTTCAGCAAGAGCGACTCTTAAAAGCTGCTTTAGAGCTTCTTGAACAGGGAGAACCTGCTAGAATTTTAAAAGTTGATCCAGAGGATATAAAAGCTTGGAAGATGCTCCAATTATTAACGGCAAAACCAATTCTTTTTGTTTGTAATGTGGATGAAAGTAGTGCGTCGATTGGGAACTCTTTTACACAAGAAGTTTTAGAGGTTGCAGAAAAGCAAAAATCTGGAGTTGTAATAATTAGTGCGCAAATTGAGGAGGAGATTACTCAGTTAGAGGAAGAGGAAGCAACTTTATTTCTAAATGAAATGGGTTTAACTGAAGCAGGGTTGAATAGATTAATAAGAGCAGGTTATGATTTACTTAACTTGGAGACATACTTTACCGTCGGCCCAAAAGAGGCTCGAGCTTGGACAGTAAAACAAGGAACTTCAGCGCCTCAGGCAGCTGGTGTAATTCACGGTGATTTTGAAAGAGGTTTTATACGGGCCGAAACGATTGCATATGCTGATTTTGTTTCTCTCAATGGAGAGCAGGGCGCGAAAGAAGCTGGAAAGATGAGAGTTGAGGGTAAAAACTATATTGTAAAAGATGGCGATATCTTGCATTTTTTGTTTAATGCGTAAGATTTAAGTTGGCCTACTACTGCCTTGGAGATTGGAATGAAAAGAAAATTAGTTTTAATTCGACACGGAGATGGTCCGAGCGATGATAGGGTAGTTAATTGGGCTAGTTTAAACGAAATAGAAATTGAGGTGTGTAAACCTTTTCGGGGGGAAGTCATTCCAGATTTACACGAAACGACGATTGGTACATTAATTTATGGGGGCAAATATGAAGCTTAT
>CAYVAL010000252.1:0-1510 GCA_964449395.1 uncultured Gammaproteobacteria bacterium
AGGCAATAAATTTCCTGAGTGGACAAATAGTTTATTCATATCAGCTCTGGTACCTGGAGATGTAAGGCGTTTAGAGATATCAGGATCCAAAATTATAAAAGAAGAAATACTATTTAGTGATTTAGGCAGAATAAGAGATATTGCCACCTCACCTGATGGAAGTTTAATTTTGGCAACTGATGGACCTAAGGGAAAATTAGTAAGAGTTATAAATAAATAAGGAGAAAGTTATGTGGGCTAGATTAATATCGGGAATTATTGGAGTGTTAATGCTTTTACAGGCATTAAATTGGTTATTTGACCCGTCTTCAGCAGCGGCAGGATTATCTATGTCTCTCCTAGAAGGTGAGGGTGGAAATACACAAATAGGTGATTTCACTTCTTTCTTTTTTACAGCAGGTTTAATGGCAATCATCGGGGCCTATAGAAATGAACATCTGTGGCTCTATACAACTGTTTCTTTGCTAGGTTCGGCTGCTATATTCAGAATATCAGCAGGTACATTCCACGGAACAGAATATCTAACCTCAGCTATAATTTTTGAGATTGTTGCTTCGGTGCTTTTACTAATCAGCGCAAGAAAAATAAAATCTGAAAATTAAGTTTTTTCTTCCCTTGCAGAAAATAGACATCTCACTTGCTTAGCTCATACGTTTATTTGTTAGATAGAAGACTAAAGCAGCTTTGCTAGTAACGTAGTGATTTTTTTAGCGTGTATGATAAAGTCACGCTACATTTAAAAAGGAAATATTATGAAATTTAAAGGGACTGATTCTTATATATCAACTGAAGACCTCAGTATGGCTGTAAATGCCGCTATAGAACTTGAGAAGCCTTTGTTAATTAAAGGTGAGCCAGGCACTGGTAAAACTATGCTAGCTGAGCAAGTAGCTGAATCACTTAATATGCCTCTTATAGAATGGCATATCAAATCCACAACAAAAGCAAGGCAAGGTCTTTATGAGTATGATGCTGTTACAAGACTTAGAGATTCTCAATTAGGAGATGAAAGAGTTAAGGATATATCCAACTACATACAAAAAGGAAAGATGTGGGAGGCATTCACATCAGATGAAAGAGCAGTTCTACTTGTAGATGAAATAGATAAAGCAGATATTGAATTTCCAAATGACCTACTGCAAGAAATTGATCGTATGGAATTTTATGTATATGAAACCAAAGAAACAATTAAAGCTGTTCAAAGACCCTTGGTAATTATTACAAGTAATAATGAAAAAGAACTTCCTGATGCTTTTTTAAGAAGATGCTTCTTCCATTATATTAATTTTCCAGATAGAACCACCATGGAACAAATTGTTAAAGTGCATCATCCTAAGGTTAAAAAGAATTTAGTTAAGGATGCCCTGGAAATATTTTTTGATATAAGAAAAGTTCCTGGTATGAAGAAAAAACCCTCTACTTCTGAGTTAATTGACTGGTTAAAGCTTCTAATGGCTGATGATATTCCTGATGAAATCTTTAAAAATAGAGATCCGTCAAAAGCTATACC
>CAYVAL010000253.1:0-1507 GCA_964449395.1 uncultured Gammaproteobacteria bacterium
TGATTGATCGTCTTGATTCAGACCTATTCCTCTTCAGCGGGTGAAAAATCCATTGAAACAGAATTTATACAATATCTCAGGCCAGTAGGTTGAGGACCATCAGGAAATACATGTCCCAAATGTGCCTTACAATTATTACAATGAACTTCCGTCCTTAACATTCCAGCTGAATAATCTTCTTGAGTTTCAATATTAGTTTCAACTGAAGGCTGAAAAAAACTTGGCCATCCAGATCCGGAATCATATTTTTCCTTTGAGCTGAATATTTCTGACCCACACACCACACAATTGTAGGTTCCAGGTGTCTTGTTAGAATCATATTTCCCACTAAAAGCGGGTTCCGTTCCATGGTTTTGCGTAACGTAGTACTCTTCTGGGGTCAGCTTATCTTTTAGATTTTTTTTATCTTCACTCATAATTATGCACTCACTGCTTTATATAAAACACTTCTGTAAGAATTTTCTATACACATCTTATCTCTATGTCCGTTCTCTAGCATCATCGAATGAGCTTTTGGTAAGTTATACCATGGGCACATCATAAAAAGATGATGCTCAAGATGATAGTTAACTCGATGGGGAGCCATTAAAAATCTTACTAAAAGAGTTGCCCTTGTTGTTCTTGTATTATCAAGACCATTATTACCGGGTGTAACGCAATGCTCAGCAATATTCCTAATCCTTATTATTAGACTGTAGTAAGTAAAAGCTGGAAGCCACCAAAGTAAAAAGTAAAATGACCAATGAAAGAATATTGATATTAAACTAAAAATTATTAAATTTGATATCAAAAACCCATGAAGTTTATGCCAAACCTTTTGTAATTTCTTAAAAGGGCTGATAGCTTCCGTTTTGAGTATTGATCTCAAAGATGAAGAGTATCGTCTAAAACCAGTTAAGCCAGTTAGATCTCTTAAAACTTTTCTTACAAAACTTTTTTTTGTAATTGGAAAAGGAGCACTTAAAGATAGATCAGGATCTTCTTCTGTTTCAGTAAAACGATGATGTTTCAGATGATAGGGTCGATAAACTCTATTATCTTGGAAAATTGGATAAGCACATAACCATTGCGCAGAGAAATCATTAACCTTTGAGTTAGAAAAAAGAAGATTATGGGCTCCTTCATGAGCCAAAACTGCTAAAGCAAATTGTCTAGAACCAATAATTACAACAGAAACTAAAAAAGTAAGTAAACCAGGAAAATAGTAAAAGATCGCTAAACCTAAAGTTATCATTCCCCAATCAAAACAAAGAGCAAAAATATTTCTGAAATCTTTCATGAGTCGTATTTCAGACAATTGAGATTTATCAAGAACATCTAAAGGTTTTGTCTTTATGGTTTCCATTTGATAATTATAACTAAGGTTTATGCTGATGAAAATTTAATCATCGAACGGAACAGATTTACTATCAATTTTTCGAGCTGGATAGAATACTTTTTGTGAATAATCATATCCTAACTGCTCTAACCACAACACTCCATCAAATGGTTCGCTATTACCTCTAGT